>CAYTPH010000076.1:5722-10669 GCA_964439635.1 uncultured Terriglobales bacterium | reverse complement strand
CACCTTGATGGTGGAGCCGAAGGCGACCTTGTCCTTGGGGATGTTGTTCAGATTCACCAGCGACAGGTCGGCCATGCGCTTCTTGAGCTGCCCCAGCCGGGCGCGGACGTATTCCTGCCGCTGCTTCGCCATGTGGTACTCGGCGTTCTCGCTCAGTTCGCCCATGGCGACCGCCTTCTTCAGTTCCTTGGGCAGCTCGTGGTTGAGCTCGTACTCCAGGGTCTGGATCTCTTCCTCGAGCTTCTTCTTGATGTGTTCCGGCATCGGTCAGGACCTACGGATCGTCCCGGGCGGCCTGGCTGCCGGCTCGGGACCAAAAGACTATCCGGGAGCCATCCGCCCCCGGAGCCGAGATTATACCGCCTGGAGGCCCTCCCGCGGCAAACCCGCCCGCCCCTGCCGCAATGCACCCGGAGCGCTGCACAGCCCCGCGAAATCCTTGATTTTTCGCGGCTTCCGCGCTCCCCCTCTGTTGACGACTCTCTAAACCTGCGCTATACTGATGACTCAATCGGCGTTCCCCCGTAACCCCTCATCGTGGGTGCCTTTCATGAATGGTGACCTCACCTTCCGTATCGGCGACAAAGTCGTTTATCCCAATCACGGCGTCGGGGTAGTCGAGCAGATCAGCAGCCGCACCATCGGTCCCAACGTTGAGAAGTTCTACCTCCTCAACATCAAGGCCAGCAGCCTGAAGGTCATGGTCCCGTTCCACAACGTGGCCAGCGTGGGGCTGCGCCGGGTGGTCAAGAACGGCGAGGTGCAGAAGATCTTCGACTTCCTGGTCACCGGCAAGTGCGAGAACCACAACGACTGGAAGTACCGCTTCAAGGAGAACTCCGACAAGATGCGCACCGGCAGCCTGATGGAAGTCGCCGGGGTGCTCAAGGCGCTGCTGCTGCTGGCCCAGAGCAAGCCCCTCTCCTTCCGCGAGAAGAAGATGCTGGAGCGCGCCCGCTACCTGCTGGTCAGCGAGTTGGCCCTGGCCCGCAACCTGGAGGAGTCGGAAGTCGAAGACCAGCTCACCCGGGCGCTGGCCAAGTGCAAGCTCAAGTTCCCGGAAGTGACCGCCGAAGCCTAGTACCGAGTTGCGAGTACCGAGTTTAAGAAAAGCCCCGGCAAGTCCGGGGCTTTTCTACCTGGCACCAGGCACTTGGCACTCGGCACTACTCTCCCAGCCATGCTCCATAGGGCCGCAGCGAATCTACGTGGTCGCAGATGATCTTCAGCGCGGCGGTAAGGGGCACCGCCAGGATCAATCCCATCCCGCCCCACAGATAGCCCCAGAACATCAGGGCGATGGTGACCACCAGCGGGTTCAGCTGCAGGCGGCGTCCCAACAGCTTGGGATAGAGCACGTTGATGGCGAACAGGTGCAGCCCGATCACCGTCAGGAGCACGACCAGTAGTTCGGCGCCCTTCAACGTTCCCAGACCCGCGATCAGCGGCGGCAGCAGCGCCAACACCACGCCCAGGTACGGCACCAGGCTCAGGAACCCGCTGATGGTCCCCAGGAAATAAAAGTAAGGCAGGCCAAGGGTCCCAAAAGCCGCCGTGCTCAGCACCGACATGAAGATGCCGATCAGCACGTTGCCGATGATGAAGCTGCGGATCATGGCCGAGATCCGTCCCAGCGTGACGTAGGCGGTGTTGCGGTTCTCCATGCGGAACAGCATCACGGTGGCCGCGCGCACGTGTTCCTGCCAGGTCAGCATGAAGTAGATCAGGAAGGGGATGAACGACACGATGAGCACGAACTCCCACACCGTGCCCACGCTGCGCGTCAGGATCTCCGACCAGCTGGTCTGCTGCTGCACTTTGACCGTGCCCTTCTCCTCTTCTTCCTGCTGCGGCAGCACCTGCTCGGTGGTCTTCTGGATCTGCTGCGCCCGGTGGCGGAACTTCATCACGTGCTCGCGGATCTGCGCGCTGTACCTGGGCAGCTGCTGCACGAACTCCACCCCGCGGTTGTAGGAGAAGTACAGGATGCCGTACAGCACCGCCAGCAGCAGCACCACGGCGATCAGCGCCCCGACGCCCCGCGGCACCCGCAGGCGCAGGAAGAAGTCGACGATCGGCGCCAGCATGAAGGCCAGCAGGACGGCGGTGAACAGCGTGATCAAGACCAGCTTGGCGTAGTAGCAGGCCGCCAGCACCACCGCGATGGCGATCACCACCTCGGAGTAGGCCTGCATGGTGCTCAGGCGGCGGCGCTCCGTCCGCCCCTGTTCGCGCGCGGACGCCTGCTCCCCCGCTGCCGGACGCGCGCGTTCCTGGGTCCGCTCCATGGCTGCTCCTGGCCGACTATGGTACCCGTTCTGGGATGCGCCCGACGCTATACTTGCGCGGTGTCATCCCCGGAATCACCCCGCCGCCTGCTGGGCATGGACGTGGGCGCCCGCCGCATCGGCCTGGCCGTCTCCGACCCCCTGGGCCTGACCGCCCAGGGCATCCCGACCCTGCAGCGCCAGAACAAGCGCGCCGACTTCCAGCGCCTGGCGGAGGTGCTGGCCAGCTACCAGGTTTCCGAGATCGTGGTCGGCAACCCCCTGCGCATGAGCGGCGAAACCGGTATTGCGGCGGAGAAGATGGCGGCATTCGCCGAGGAGTTGCGCGCTCGCTTCGGCCTGCCCGTGCACCTGTGGGACGAGCGCCTCACCTCCACCCAAGCCAACCGCCTGCTGCGCGAGACCGACATGAGCATCCGCCGCCGCGGCCAGGTCGTCGACCAGATGGCCGCCGTGCTGATTTTGCAGTCCTTCCTGGACCACCGCAGAATAGCCGGCGCCACCCCAGATCGGCGTCATCCTGAGGGCCTTTAGGCCCGAAGGACCTCGCGTGCAGCGTGAGGCAGCATCGCAACGCGCGAGGTCCTTCGGCGCTAAAGCGCCTCAGGATGACGCCAGTTCTATCTTGGTTGGGAAAGTGCTCTCCGGTACGCCGCCACGTTGCGCGCGTGCTCTGCCAGCGTCCGCGAGAAGCGGTGCGCGCCCTGGGCGTCGGCCACGAAGTAATAGAACTCCGTCTGCGCCGGCCGCATGGCCGCTTCCAGCGAGGCCCGGCCGGGATTAGCGATGGGCCCCGGCGGCAGCCCGGCGTACCTGTAGGTGTTGTAGGGCGAATCGAATTGCAGGTCGGACTGGTGGATGATGCCGTCGTAGCGTCCCGCCAGCAGCGCCGCGTACACCACGCTGGGGTCGGCGGCCAGCCCCATCCGCTGCGCCAGCCGGTTGTAGTACACCGAGGCCACCAGCGGCCGCTCCGCGGCCACCGAGGTCTCCTTCTCCACGATGGACGCCATGGTCACGACGCGATGAAAATCCTGGCTAAGCCCCAGCGCCTTGGCTTCCTGGCGGAACCGCCGCACCATCGCCGCCGCCAGGTCGCTCACCGACTGGGTGCGCGTGAACTGGTAGGTGTCGGGAAAGAGATAGCCCTCGAGCGAGCGCGCCTGCGGATCCAGGTCGGCCACCAGCGCCGGTGACTGCGCCACCTGCAGGAACCCCTGCCGCGAGCCCAGCCCCGCCGCCTCGATCACCCCGGCGATGTCGAAGATGTTGTACCCCTCGGGGATGACCACGGTGTGCACGTACACGTCGCCGCGCGCCAGCCGCTCGTAGAGCTCCAGCGCGTTCGCCGGGCGTTCAAAGCGGTACTCGCCGGCCTTGAGCGAGCGCAGCTTCAGGTAGTGCAGCACCAGGAAGGCCCGCGAGGAGCGCAGCACGCCTTGACGCTCCAGTTCCGCCGCGATGCCGCGCGTGCTCGTCCCCGGCCGCAGCATCACGAACTTCTCTCCGCCGGGATCCTTGGACAGCAGCAGCGCGTAGGCCAGCCACGCCACCGCAGCCAGCATCGCCAGCAGCACGAGTTTGAGCAGCGTCTTCAGCAAGGCTCAGTGTACCGACAATCGGGGGATCCGGGGATCGGGGAACCGGCACTCGCCGGTGCTGCTCCTCGAGTACCCTTGATTCCCCGACTTCCCGATTCTTCTCCCAATCTCGCTATACTCGTCTTTTGCATCCCACGGTTTGCCCATGCCAGGTCGCCGCTCTCATCTCATTGTCGTCTGTCTGCTGCTGCTGCTGCCGCTCACCGGCTGCCTGTTCCGCTCGCGCAAGGTGGAGGGCCGCAGCACCACCGCCCCGCTGCAGGAGGCCACGCAGCAGGAGCTGATCGACCGCATCAACCGCGAGGCCGCCAAGATCCAGACCCTGAACGCCACCGTGGACATCACCCCCACCGTCGGCGGGCCCAGGAAGGGCAAGGAGACCGAGTACACCGACATCCGCGGCTACGTCCTGGTGCGCAAGCCCTCCCTGCTGCGCATGGTCGGCCTGTTCCCCATCGTGCGCAACCGCGCCTTCGACATGGTCAGCGACGGCGAGAACTTCAAGGTCTCCATCCCGCCCAAGAGCCGCTTCATCGTCGGCCGCAACGACGTCATCTACCCCTCCAAGCAGCCGCTGGAGAACCTGCGCCCGCAGCACATCTTCGACGCCCTCCTGCTGCACCAGATCCACGACACCGAGATCGCCGTCCTCGAGGGCACCTCCGCCCTGGTGCGCGATCAGCAACTCAAGAAGGACGTGGAGGAGCCGCAGTACACCCTCATCGTCCTGCGCAGGCAGCCGGACGGCCAGTGGGGGCTGTCGCGCAAGATCATCTTCAGCCGCATCGACCTGCAGCCCTACCGCCAGATCGTCTACGACAAGCTGGGCAACGTGGCCACCGACGCCACCTACGCCGACTTCCAGCAGTACGACGGCCTGCAGTTCCCCGCCACCATCAACATCCAGCGCCCGCAGGAGGAGTACGCCATCGAGCTCAAGATCGTGAAGCTGACCCTCAACCAGCCGCTTCGCGACGAGCAGTTCGCCCTCAAGCAGCCCGAGGGCTACCAGGTGGTGCGCCTGGACCGCCCGCCGGAGCAGCGCGCCGCCGACGGCA
>CAYTPH010000076.1:0-5622 GCA_964439635.1 uncultured Terriglobales bacterium | reverse complement strand
CGCCCCTGTTAGTCTCGATAGCTTATGAACCGGATGGTCATCGCCAACCTGCTGCACCGGCCGCTGCGGTCGCTGATCTCCATCGTCGCCGTGGCGGTAGAGGTGGTTCTCATCCTGCTGATGGTCGGCCTCTCCCTGGGCATCCTGGAGGACAGCAAGTCCCGCACCAAGGGCATCGGCGCCGACATCATGGTCCGCCCCCCGGGCTCCTCGTTCTTCAGCGGCATCACCGGCGCGCCGGTCTCCATCAAGGTCGCCGACCTCATCCGCAAGCAGCCGCACGTAAGCGCGGTGGCCCCGGTCATCACCCAGCTCACCACCGCCGGCAACGTCGAGGTCATCTACGGCGTCGACCTCGACCCCAGCAGCCCCAACAGCTTCGAGGCCATGAGCGGCCCCTTCCGCTTCCTGGCCGGCGGCCTGCCCGCCGCGCCCTACGAGCTCCTGGTGGACGACTACTTTGCGGCGGCGAACCACGTGACCCCCGGCTCGACCGTCAACGTGCTGAATACCGACTTCAAGGTCGCCGGCATCGTGGAGCACGGCAAGGGCGCGCGCCGCTTCATCCCCATCCAGACCCTGCAGGAGCTGATCGGCGCCCAGAACAAGGCCTCGGTGTTCTACGTCAAGCTCGACGACCCCAAGAGCGCCGACGCTGTGGCCGCCGGCCTGAAGAAGATCCGCGGCATGGAGCAGTTCCAGGTGCAGTCTATCCAGCAGTGGCTCTCCATGATGACCATGGGCAACATCCCCGGGCTGTCGCAGTTCATCACCGTGGTCATCGCCGTGGCCGTCATCATCGGCTTCATCGTCATCTTCCAGGCCATGTACACGGCGGTGATGGAGCGCACCCGCGAGATCGGCATCCTGAAATCCATGGGAGCGTCGAAGGCCTACGTGGTGAACGTCATCCTGCGGGAGACCCTCCTGCTGTCGGCGCTGGGGATCGTGCTGGGGATCGCGCTCAGCTTTGTGGCCCGCCAGGGCATCGTGCAGAGGTTCCCCACCCTGCGGGTCATCGTGCCCACCGACTGGATCGGCTGGGCGACGCTCATCGCCCTGCTGGGCGCCATCCTGGGGGCCATCTACCCCGCCTTCAAAGCGGCGCAAAAGGACCCCATCGACGCTCTGGCCTACGAGTAGCCGCTACTTGAGGCCTTCGACCACGTAGAGGTACGACAGGACGCGGGCCACGGTGTAGGCGTAGAACTTGCCGTCGGGCGTGATCATCCCCATACCGGCGCCGGTGATGCCCGCCAGGTCGCCGGGGGCGTGCTCGTGGTGCAGCTTGCGCTGCCCCGTCTGCACGTCCATCACATACACCTTCACCGGCATGGTGGAGCTGTCGCCCACGTAGATGCCACGGCTGTCGACCGTCCACCCCCCGATGCCCTCATCCGGCTTGATCGGTAGCGGCTGGAAGGTGTTCGGTTCGGCGAAGGCCACCACACCGCTCGCCCCCGCTTTTCGACCCAGCACGAACTTGCCATCCGGGGAAACGAATGTGCCGGTGAACCCTTCGGGGCCAAACGCCCGGGGTGGCGAGCTGTCCAGCGCCTGCAGGTAGGTGCGGGTCCTGCCGCCGGGTTCGGTGGCGATCGTGAGGAGGCCCTTCCCGTCGGGCAGAAAACGCGCCCGCGAGGTGTGGAACAGGTTGCCGTCGCCCAGGGTGATTGGCTGCCCCGCGCCGGTGGGCAGCAGCACGATGGCGCTGGGCTGCTTCACCGGGGTCGAGGCCACCCACTTGCCATCCGGCGAGATGTCCAGGCCCATGCCGTTGCCCAGGCGGATGGCGGGCGAGCCGTCGGTCTTGCGCAGGAACACCGTGTAATCGGCGCCCCCACCCTCGCCGTCCTCTTCCAACACGATCCACTGCCCGTCGTTGGAGATGGCGCGGCCCAGCGTCCAGTCGAACCAGGACAGGTCGATCTCCCGCGGCTGGCCCATGTGCCGCGCGTACACCTCCTGGCGCTGCGCCTCATTGGTCATCAACACCTGGCCGTCCTTGCCGATGTCGAACAGGTGTAGCCGCCCGGGGATGTGCAGCAGGTCGCGCATGCGCCCCTTCAGGTCCACCGCGTACAACGCGCTGTTGATGCCCACGTCGCTGCCGGTGAACCAGACCTCGTCGCCCGGCCGCGACCACGCCAGGCCGCTGAGGTCGGACCATTCCTTGGTCAGGCGCCTCACCTCTCCTTTCGTGTCCGCCACCGCTACGTAGCCGCGCGAGTCGCCGAAATTGGGATTGTCGAAGAACGCCACCCGCTTGCCATCGGGAGCGACCGCGGGGTTCGTGATCCCTCCGGTGGAGGTGCGGTAGATGACATTGCCGGCGGGATATTCCAGCAGCCGCTCCTGCCCCACCACGCGGACTACCGCCATGGCATTGCCATCCGGCGCCCAGGTCGCGTCGGTCACGTCGGCCATCAGCTCGCGCGGCGCGCCCCCCGTGAGCGGCACCACCGAGAGCACGCTGCGGAAGGGGGGCGCCGCCTCGGTGCGCTGCAGGATCGCCAGCTCACCCTTGGAGGAGATGCCGGCCACCTGGCTGTCCGGCAGCTCGATGGAACGCGACATCAGGGCGTCGGTGCGCGTGGTGTAGACCTGTTGCTTCTGCGCCCCGTTCCAGGCGGCGCTGTACAGGATGCTCTGCCCGTCGGGCGCGAACTTCGCTCCGAAGATCGAACCCCGCTGGAAGGTGAGCTGGCGGAAGCGCGGCGACAGCGCCGGCTCCGATTGCCCGCGTCCCAGCAGGTACGCCCCCACCACCACCAGGGCCACCACCGCCACTGCCGCTGCCTTGGCCCAGCGGAAGCGGCTCTGCTCGGCCACCGCCCGCAGCCGCGAGCCGCTTCCCGAGTGGCTGGAGATGGTTTCCAGGTCGAAAGCGATGTCGCTGGCCGACTGGAAGCGCTGCGCCGGGCTCTTCTCCAGGCAGTGCCGCACCACCCGCTCCAGGCCGGGCGTCAGGTTCGGGACCAGTTCCTCCAGCTCCGGCGGGTCTTCCTTCAAGATGGCGCTCAGCGTCTCCACGCTGGAGTCGCGCTTGAAAGCGCGCTTACCGGAGAGCATCTCGTAGAGGATGGCGCCGAAGGCGAAGATGTCGCTGCGGTGGTCGGCGGCCTGCCCCTTCACTTGCTCCGGCGCCATGTAGCCGACCGTCCCCAGCACCTGACCGGGCGTGGTGCCCTCGGCGTGGCCGACCGTCTGCTCCATCGAGGCGGCGGCCCCGAAGGCCTCTTCCCGCACCAGCTTGGCCAGCCCGAAATCCAGGATCTTGATGCGCCCGTCGTGCAGCACGAAGACGTTGTCCGGCTTCAGGTCGCGGTGGACCACTCCCTTCTCGTGCGCCGCCGCCAGCCCGCGCGCGATCTGCATGCCGTATTCGACGGCCTTGCGCTGCGGCAGCGCCGCCCCCTCCATGCAGCTGCGCAGGGTCTCGCCTTCCAATAACTCCGAGACCAGGTAGGGCGCGCCGTCGTGGGTACCGGTGTCGTGGATGGCGACGATGTTGGGATGGTTCAGCGCCCCCACCACCCGTGCCTCCTGCTCGAAACGCCGCAGGCGGTCAGGGTCCTGGGCGAAGGACGGCGGCAGCACTTTGACCGCTACGTCACGTTGCAGCCGGGAGTCGCGGGCGCGATACACCTCGCCCATGCCGCCGGCTCCGATGGGGGACACCACTTCGTAGGGACCGAGACGCGTACCTGCTGCGAGGCTCATGAGTGGCGGGCATTATAGGGGCAAGCGTCCGAAACTTAGGGGGAAACTTTCCAGGCAATGTGCGCGCCGGGCGGAGCGGGGCGGGAGCCCCCTTCCTGCGTTGACATGCGGCTCCGAAGTAGGCTAATCTTTAGGCTTTGCTGGCCTTGCAGTTGCCCGCCTGAGGGCCCCCTTCTGATAAGTCCATCGCAGGGGTGAGTCCGAGCGGTCTTCTTTGCGTTTTACATTCTGGGAGAGTCTTTCGCATGTCAACCTATTTCCCCAAAGAGGGGGAAATTGCGCGCAAGTGGTACGTCGTGGACGCCTCGGGGGAGACCCTGGGCCGCCTGGCCGCCAGTGTCGCAAGGATCCTCGCTGGGAAGAACAAGACGCAGTACACGCCCTTCCTCGACACTGGCGACCACGTGGTGGTCATCAACGCCGACAAGGTCCGCGTCACCGGCCTGAAGGCGGAGCAGAAGGTCTACCGCCGCTATACCGGCTATCCCGGCGGCCTGCGGTCCGAGGAGTTCACCAAGCGCATGCAGCGCAAGCCCGAGCTCATCGTGCAGGAAGCCATCGAAGGCATGCTGCCCAAGACCAAGCTGGGCCGCGCCATGGCCAAGAAGCTCAAAGTCTATCGTGGCGACAAGCACCCCCACGCGGCCCAGAAGCCGGAGGGGATGTCGCTGGCCCGCAAGCGGGCCTGATCCGCACAGCCGCTTTCGGCTGTGCTTTTGTTTTGAGATTTCGACTCTACGGAAAGGTTTGGGTTAGCCGAACAGCTCGCATCTGCAGGACAAGAGCTAACGGCTAATGGCTAATAGCTAATGGCTGAAACAGTTCAGTACTACGGCACGGGACGGCGCAAGTCGAGCACGGCGCGCGTCTTCCTGCGTCCCGGCGACGGCCAGTTCACGGTGAACGACCGTCCTTTCGAGCAGTATTTCGTGACCGAGGCCCAGCGCGTCACCGCCAAGCAGCCCCTGGTGCTCACCGAGACCGGGAGCAGCTTCAACGTGGTGGCCAACGTCGCCGGCGGGGGCGTGAACGCCCAGGCCGGGGCGCTCAAGCTGGGTATCGCCCGCGCCCTGCTGGAGTTCAACGCCGAGCTCCGCAAGAAGCTGAAGGGCGAGGGCATGCTGTCGCGCGACGCGCGCGCCAAGGAGCGCAAGAAGTACGGGCAGAAGGGCGCCCGCAAGCGCTTCCAGTACTCGAAGCGGTAAAGATCGGTTTCAAGGTTTCACGTTTCGGGCTTGTGCTCGGCGTGGCGATTGAAACCTTGAAACTTTGAAACCTGGAAACCAGCAGTTATCTTCCCGCACCCGTTCCACGGGAGCGGGTCGGGAATGAATGCGAGGCGGCGCGTATCGACCGCAGCGCATGCAATCCACTAAGGAGGTTGTTTGGCTACCATCACCATGAAAGAGTTGCTCGAAGCGGGCGTCCACTTCGGGCACCAGACCAAGCGCTGGAACCCCAAGATGAAGGAATTCATCTTCGGCGAGCGCAACGGCATTTACATCATCGACCTGCAGAAGACGCTCAAGATGTTCAAGGACGCGAGCAAGTACGTGCAGGACCTGGCCGGAGAAGGCCGCACCATCCTGTTCGTCGGCACCAAGCGCCAGGCGCAGGACGCCATCGCCGAGGAGGCGCAGCGCTGCGGCATGTTCTACGTGAACAACCGCTGGCTCGGCGGCCTGCTCACCAACTGGGTGACGGTGCAAAAATCAGTAAAGCGCCTGAAGGAACTGGACGATATGTCCACCGATGGCCGCTACGAACTGTTGCCGAAGAAAGAAGTCATCAAGCTGGAGCGCGAGCGCAAACACCTGGAAGCCAACCTGGCCGGCATCAAGAACATGACCCGTCTGCCGGACCTGCTCTTCGTGATCGATTCCAACAAGGAAGCCATCG
>CAYTPH010000075.1:9147-10753 GCA_964439635.1 uncultured Terriglobales bacterium | reverse complement strand
CGTACCGGAGCGCGTGGCGGTTCCTGACCGGCGATCCCGAGGACGACACGCGCGACCACGGGCTGACCATCCACGCGTGCGCGGACCCGGAGTATTGCTCCTGATGGGTGCCGTCCCTACGGGACTCGCCCGTCATCTCGCAGCCTACCCAGGGCTTACGCCCTGGGCTAACGTATGCCGCCCGCTTCGCGGGCTCGTCGGCGCTGAAGCGCCGCACTACCTCCGAGATGCGCTAGGTCTTAGCGGCGGAACGCGGACTGGCGTATCATGCCGCCCTTCGGGGGTGGGCATGAGCTCTACGACCACGTCGGCGCAGAAGACGGTCGGCATCGAGGATTTCGTCCGCGGGCTGCGGCGCTTTGGGGAGCGCGACTTCCACGACCTGCCCCTCATCCGGCGCTACGCCGCCGAGCACCTGGTGGAGCCGGCCACGCTCGAGCCCTACCTGCTCTACGACCCGCAGCACTACACCCGCAACCTGATCGACAAGACCGCGCTCTACGAGCTGATCGCCATCTGCTGGGAGGTGGGGCAGGCCAGCAGCATCCACAACCATCGCGGGCAGAACTGCTGGATGGTGGTGCCCATCGGGCGGCTGATGGTGCAGAACTACCGCGTGCTCGAGCAGGACCTGGCGGCCGGCACCTGCCGGCTGGAGCGCTCCGACCAGGTGGAGATGAACCCGCAGAACCCCATGGCGGTGGACCCCGCCGAGCCGGTGCACAAGGTCTATAACCCGCGGGAGTGGGGGGCGCGGGCGGTGAGCCTGCACCTGTACTCGCGGCCGTTCGACAGCTGCGACGTCTATTCCGAAGAACAGGGGACGTGCGGCACCATCGGGCTGGACTACAACACCCAGTACGGCCGCAACGGCGACCGCCGCTTCTAGTCGGAGGCGGTGCGGCGCATGGGCAGCACCTCGTCCACGAACTCCAGTTCCAGCTTGCCCTCGACGCCGGCGCGCTGCATGGCGGCGCGCAGGGTGTCGGAGGTCATGAAGCGGCGGGCGTGCTCGCGGGTGTCGAACTGGACCAGCAGGGTGAGCTGGTTGGGGTCGTCGGCGCTGCGGAAGACGCGGGCGACCTCCTCGCCGCCGCGGTGCCGGAAATCGAGACTCTCGTCGAAGACGCGGCGCCAGCCGTTGTAGTCGCTCACGTGGTGACGCACCAGGACGAACGCCATGGGCCTTCTCCTTGCGTGGTTTGGGCCCACGGTACACCCGGCAGCCGGCGCATTGCTGTGATGCGTGAACATGAGGACGTGACGAGGGAAGCTCTTAGCTATTAGCCGTTAGCCATCAGCCGTTAGCCAATGCCTTGAACGGGTGACTTCGTTCGCTCGGGAAAGGCCGGGCCACGGATTCTCACGGATGGTTACGGATCTCCACGGATTATGGAGAAGGAGCTCATCGCTAATGGCTGATGGCTAACGGCTTACTGTCCCAGGGCGAACAGCGGATTCAGGCCGACCTCCTTGGACTTGTCGGCGAGCCACTTTTGCAGGCGGCGGCGCGGGTCCAGGGGCACGTGGCGGAACTTGAGGCCGACGTTCTGGCCGTCGCTCCAGGCGAGCTCGGCCTCGGCCTGGATGTCGCCGGCGCCGGGCA
>CAYTPH010000075.1:0-9137 GCA_964439635.1 uncultured Terriglobales bacterium | reverse complement strand
TCGAAGTCCACTTCGATCAGCATGGAGGTGACCACGGGTTCGGCGCATTGCACGGCCATACCGCCCTCGCTGAGGTTGGTGGCGTGGCAGCGCAGGCGGCGCACCGCCCCGAAGGAGAGGAAGACGGGCACGTCCACGGAATGGCGGAAGTAGCGGCGGCGCTCGTTGATCATGAAGCCCTGGGCGGCGTGCAGGGTCTTGAGCGAGCGCTCGGGGGTGATGGGCTTCTCCAGGACGAAGTGCGCTCCCATGGAGAAGGCGTCGCTCATGGTGGTGACGCGGTTGAGCACGGCGAAGGCGAGGGCGCGCTTGTTGGAGGGAGCGCGGCGGATGGCACGCAGCACCTCGGGGCCGCGGTGCAGGTCGTCGCAGTCCACGAAGACGGCGTCGAACTTGCGCTGCTGCAGCAGTTCCAGGGCCTGCTCGGGGCCGGTGGAGACCTCCACCGACAGGCCTCCGGCCTCCAGCAGGCGGCGCAGCGCGGGCAGGGCCTCCGGGTCGCGACACACCACCAGCGTCTGCAAGGCCATGACGGGGCATCGTAAACCGCGCGCGCCGCGCCTCGGAAGTGGCTTGTGATGGGCCGGTAACTGGCGGCGTTACCTCGGTCACCGGCGGCAGAAACCGCGGTTATCTTTCACCGCGGGCGGAACGGCGGTACCTTCGCGCCATCGCGCTGTCCGGGGGAGAGCCATGGACGATCTGGCCGTCCGCATCCGCACCATCGCCGAGGAGATCCAGGCCCTGCAGCAGGAGTTGGCGCCAAAGCTTTATGGCGCCGCGCCCGCGCCCCGGCCCCGCCTAGCCATCGCCGAGCGCTTCCGCAGCATGTACGAGCGGCTGCAGGAGCTGATCCTGGTGCATCCTCCGACCGCGCTGCCGGTGCGCAGCCGCCGCCTGCACCACGCCCCCCGGCCGGACTGAACCGATTTCAGATTTGAGATTTCAGATGCGCCGCGGACCAATGACCGCTCAATCGGCTCGCACCGCCGGCCGTCAACTAGAAAATCTGAAATCTACCATCTGAAATCTGAAATACTGTGTCTGCATGTCCGACCTGAAAGTGGTGCGCGAGTGGGACGCCGACACCTTCCACAAGAAGGTCCTGGAGCTGGAGCAGCAGGGCTACGTGTCGCGGCTGGACACCTACCGCATCACCGCCGAGATGGACCCCGAGACCGGCAACATCGTGCACCTGCACACCATGGAAATGCAGAAAGAAGGCCGCTAGCCGCTGGTAAATCCAGTGACAGCGCGCGTCTCCGCCAGTAAGCAAGGATCTCCCCGAGTCTGCCGAACTGACGACTGCCGACCGACGACTGATGGTCGCTCCAGATTCTGCCAACGACGCATTTTTCTTGCGTTGGGCATGAACATCAGGAGCGTACAATGCTCACATAGGCGTGTGACGTCTGGTATATTGGCTGCAGGACTGGTAAACACGTGCTTTCGCCGTACGGGATGGAGATCATCGAGAGCTGTCTGACCTGCAAGCTGCGGGAAGACAGGCTGTTCTGCAATCTGCCGCACGGAGCGGTGCAGGCGCTGGAAGGCATCAAGTACTCGACCGCGTACCCCAAGGGCGCGGTCCTTTTCGTTGAGGGGCAGGCGCCGCGCGGCATCTTCATCCTGTGCAAGGGGCGGGTGAAGCTCTCCATCTGCTCGTCCGACGGCAAGACGCTGATCCTGAAGATCGCCGAGCCCGGCGAGGTTCTGGGGCTCTCGGCCACGGTCAGCGGCAAGCCCTACGAGCTGACCGCCGAGACCCTGGACCCCTGCCAGGTGAACTTCGTCAAGCGCGAGGACTTCCTGCGCTACCTGCGCGAGCACAACGAAGTGACACTGCGGGTGGCCGAGCAGCTCTCCGACAAATACAACACCGCGTGCCACGAGATCCGCTCGCTGGGCCTCTCGCACTCGGCGGCGGAGAAGCTGGCCAAGCTGCTGCTGGAGTGGTCGGACAAGAACGGCGGCGACAAGCAGCCCGGGCGCATGAAGCTGTCCCTCACCCACGAGGAGATCGCGCAGATGATCGGCACCTCGCGCGAGACCGTCACCCGCCTGTTCGCCGACTTCAAGAAGCGGCAGATCATCCAGCTCAAGGGCTCCACCCTGGTCATCCGCAACCGCGGGGCGCTGGAAACCATGGTCAATCCCTAGCCTTTCCTGCCCGCGGGGCCCTCCCCTTTCGGGCCGGCGTCCGGTTCGCTCATCACGAAAATTGGTGACTGGGGTCACAGCTTTGCGGCGGCGCCTCCCCTAGAGTGCAACCATGACCCAGGGGGCAATCTCGGCCAACTTCTTCAGTTGCGACGTGGTGGCGTCCCAGCGCCTGTTCACCCTGGTGGGGGAGGCGGCGCGTGATTTCGCCGCCATCCAGACGGTGCTGGAGTATCCCCGCGGAGCGCTGCTTTTCAGCGAAGGCCGCCACCCCAGCGGCATCTACCTGCTGAACACCGGGGGAGCGCGGCTGTCCATCTGCTCCAGCCGGGGCGAGCGGCTCATGCTGCGCATGGCGCGGGCGGGCGACGTGCTGGGGCTGAGCGCCAACGTCAGCGGCAAGTGCCACGAGGTGACCGCCGAGCTGACGGCGCCGTCGCGGGTGACCTTCATCCGCCGCAAGGACTTCCTGAAGTTCCTGAAGGACCACCCCGAGGCCTGCCTGCAGGTGGTGCACATGCTGTCCAACGACGTGCACGCCGCCTATGACCGGGTGCGCGCCATCGGCATGGCCCGGGCCCGACACGCTCGCAATTAACTAGCCGCGGGGCTGCATGATCTCCAAGTGCGCCAACCCGGCCTGCGCCGTCCCCTTCCACTACTTCCGCGCCGGGCGGCTGTTCCAGATGGACTACGACCCGCTCTCCGGGCAGCTGCGGGAGGGGCCGTTCATCCCCAGCGAGGGCCAGGCGCCGCCCCACCACCTGGAATACTTCTGGCTGTGCGGGGAGTGCGCGCGCCGCTTCACCCTGCGCTACCGGCCGGGGGAGGGGGTGGTGGCGGTACCGCTGCCGGCCAGCCTGGCGGCGGCCGGATAGAGGCCGGGGGGCGGCGGCCCCTCTTGTGACCGCCGTCACACCCGCCCGTGATTGCGGTCATAGCCGGTCTCGGGAAAGCGGCTCAAAGTGCTAGCAGCATCGGGGGCCGCTGTTGGGAGGTGGATCATGGCCAGAGACGACCGCGACATGCTCGAACTCCTCAAGTTCGAGCTGCAGTTCCTGGAGCAGGGCGGCTACGGCCGCAGTGTCCGCACCCCGTGGAAGCCCACCGTCCCCTTCCAGGACTCCATCACCTGCATCAATTACGGCGATCCCACCCGCTCGCGTCCCTGCGAAGAGTGCCTGCTGATGGATTTCGTGCCGGCGGAGAGCCGCAACGAGGACGTCCCTTGCCATCATATCCCGCTGAATCCCGGTGGCGAGACGGTGGACGCGGTGGAGCGCTACGACAACCAGCAAGAGGTCGAGGAGAAGCTACGGGAGTGGTTGCGCGCCACCATCGCCCGGCTGGAAGCGGAGCGGCAGAAGAAGACCGGGTGAGCGACGAGCAACCCGTGGGGGACCCAGGTAGTTTTCACAGTTGATTTTTCTTGCCGGGAGCCGTAACTTGGGCGTCCTGCCTGCCACGTGGGGGGGCTGTAAGCCAGTCGTATCGCGGGTATCGCGCATGCGTGCAGCGCATTTGCCGGACCGTTGCCGTTTCATCTCCGTCTCCGATGGCCCTGCCGGAACGCGGCGCCGGTGGCTGCCGTCCCACGACCCATCACTTCCAGCTGTGACGACACTCCCAGATCCCTGTCCGGGGAGCCCTGCGACTTCCCCGGCAGCACCGACGACCCGTCCTCCTCAAGGAGAAGGTATGCATTCCAAGGCACGTGTAGCGATCGCAGTGATAGCGCTGTCGCTGTTGCTGGCGACAAGCGGGTGGGCGGCCAAGGGAGCGGCCCCGCAGTCGGCGCCCCCGGCCGGCGCCACCTACGTGGGCAGCGAGACCTGCAAGGGCTGCCACGAGGACACCCCGACCGGCCTGTTCAAGCACTTCCAGAAGAACCCGCACCGCCAGGCCCTGCTGCCGGGCGCGGCCAAAGAGGCGCAGGGATGCGAAAGCTGCCACGGGCCGGGCTCGGCCCACGTCGAGGGCGGAGGCGACAAGAGCAAGATCTTCAGCTTCACCTCCAATCCCCGCACCAGCCAGAACAAGCAATGCCTGACCTGCCACGGGGTCAGCGCCGAGCACGGCACTTTCCTGTCCTCCAAGCACGGGCGCTCCGACGTGGGCTGCACCTCCTGCCATTCCGTGCACGCCCCGGAGGTCCAGCCGGCGCTGCTGCGCCAGACCTCGCCGCAGCTCTGCTACACCTGCCACACCGAGGTGCGCGCCGAGTTCGTCCGCCCGTTCCGCCACCGGGTGAACGAGAGGCTGATCGGCTGCAACGACTGCCATAACCCGCACGGGGGACAGATCGGGCGGCAGCTGCGGGTGAGCGCCTCGGCCGACACCCAGATCTGCAGCTCCTGCCACCAGGACAAGCTGGGCCCGTTCACCTTCGAGCACGTGCCGGTGCGCACCGAGGGCTGCACCGTGTGCCACCAGCCGCACGGCTCCACCACGCCACGCATGCTGAAGCGGGCCACGGTGAACGTGCTCTGCCTGCAGTGCCACACCCGCACGCTGAACAGCTCGCCCACCGTGCTGTCGCCCGCGCCGGAGGGGCCGGTGCACAACCAGCAGCAGCGCTATGTGTCCTGCACGGTGTGTCACGTCTTCGTCCACGGATCGAACAGCAGTGCCGTGTTCTTCAAGCCATGAGCCGGGAGCACACAACCATGGGAAGCAATGGAGCGCATATGAACACCAGGCATTCATGGACCTTGTGGCTGGCCGTCCTGGCGCTGGCCGGCGCCGCCGGCGCGCAGACGACCGAGCTCGAGGGGGTCAACGCCGGCGGCTACAACATCCACCAATCCATCGAGGTGGGCGGGCGCATCGCCGATTTCTCCGGCAACTACCAGACCTACAACACCTTCGTGAACCTGCGCTCGGGGCCGCGCCTGCTGGAGCAGAGCCTGGAGATGTATGCCCTGCCGGAGGGCGGGACGCTGTTCGACCGGCTCAGCATGTCGAGCTTCGGCTATGGCGGCGACCCCAACAACTCCACCCGGCTGCGTATCTCCAAGAGCAAGTGGTACGACTTCCGCGGGCAGTTCCGCCGCGACAAGAACTTCTGGGACTACAACCTGCTGGCCAATCCCGCCAACCCCACCCCGCCGGTGGTGGCCAGCTTCCCGCAGCAGACGCAGATCGACTTCTCGCCCCACGGCATGGTGCTGTCGCGCCGCATGACCGACCTGGACCTGACCCTGCTGCCGCAGCGCAAAGTGAGCCTGCGGCTGGGGGTCAGCCAGTTCCGCATGGACGGGCCGTCGCTCACCACCTATCACGAGGGCGCCGACGTCCTGCTCTTCCAGGCGTTCAACACGCGCTCCAACCGCCTGCGCGCCGGCTTCGACCTGAACCTGCTGCCCAAGACCCGCTTGAGCTTCGACCAGGCGTGGGATTGGTACGTCTATGAGAACCCGGCGCGCGACATCTTCCAGACCTACCAGGTGAACGATGCCACGCCCACCGACGGTTCGCCCCTGGTGGACCTGGGCATCGTGCTGGAGCGCATCTCGGGGACCTCCGGTCAGCCCTGCGCCGCCCCCATCGCCAACCCGGCGGGCACGCCGCAGCCGACCGTCAACCCCACCTGCAACGGCTACATCGAATACTTTCGCACCAACTCCACCCACAACCGCTATCCCACCTCGCGGCTGGGCCTGCAGTCCAACTACTTCAAGATGGTGGAGTTCTTCGGAGACTTCTCCTACAGCGGCGGGAGCTCGCGCCTGATCTTCGACGAGCACTTCCTGGGCCGGGTGAGCCGCACCAACCAGCGGCAGTACGACATCGAAGGCCCGGTCCGGAACAAGCGCAAGTCGGTGTTCGGCAACGCCGGCATGATCGTGCACTTCACCGACGGGCTGCGCATGCAGTACCGCATGAACTTCTCGGACTTCCGCATCCCCAGCTCCTTCAGCATGGGCGAGCTGTCGCTGTTCGGAGCCAGCATGGCGGTGGCGCCGAACATCTATGACCCGGCCACCTGCAACCCCGGCAGCCTGGCGGGCTGCCCGGTGCACAACACCAGTTCCCCGGCCGACATCGCGCTGGAAGACTACGCCCAGTTCCTATCGCAGCAGTCGCTCACCCAGTTGGTGGAGTTGCAGTGGGACTTCACCCGCCGCGTGGGCGCCCGCCTGGGTTATCGCAACCGCACCCGCGACATCGGCATCGCCCGCCAGGAGACCGCGGACCTG
This sequence comes from uncultured Terriglobales bacterium, assembly GCA_964439635.1. GTDB lineage: Bacteria > Acidobacteriota > Terriglobia > Terriglobales > Acidobacteriaceae > CAYTPH01. Next base: position 2,778 of record CAYTPH010000075.1, on the reverse strand, counting down.
CTGTTCTATCCCGGCCCGACCGCCGCCCTGGCGCAGCGCGGCGGCTGCACCCTGGCCGAGACCGACCCGGTCACCGGCGTCTGCCACCTGACCGACACCACCATCTTGCCCAGCGAGGAGTTCACTCTCAACGAGGACACGCTGTTGTTCGGGTTCTGGGCCAGGCCGGTGGATTCCTTCCGCCTGGGGTTCGATCTGGACTGGGGCTCCTCGGCCGACACCTTCACCCGCCTCACCCCCGGCCGCACGCACCAGTACAAGCTGCGCGCCAACTTCAAGCCCAAGAGCTGGTTCTACGTGAACGGCACCATCAACATCTTCGACGCCAGCAACCGCAACGCCGCCGACATCGACTACCAGATGAACAACAACAACTTCGGCTTCGATGTCGGCTTCTTCCGCTCCGACCGCTTCTCCCTGGATGTGGGCTACAACTACAACGATTACTCCACCAGCAACGACGGGGTGTGCTTCTACGATTACGACCCCCTCACCAGCGCCCTGACCATCCCGCCGGGAGCGGTGCCGGTGGGCCCCAGCGGCGCCACCGTGGGCGGCCCCGACAGCCTGTGCGAGCCCGCCCGCGTGATCCGCGCCGGCGTGCCCCAGATCCTGATGGGCGACTTATTCTTCGACAACACCGTCCACACCGGCTCGTTCAACCTGATGTTCAAGCCGGTGAAGCGCGTGACCACCGCGCTGGGCTACACCGTCACCTCCAGCACCGGCCTGCAGCACGACCTGAACTTCAACGTCTCCGACGAGCAGAACTCGCTGAACTACCACCTGCCCAGCGCGCTCATCGCGGTGGACGTGAACGACCGCTGGCAGCTGAAGTCAGCCTGGAACCACTACGGGTACAACGAGAAGTATCTGCCCGGGCGGACCCTGCCCCGCGACTTCCGGGGCAACGTGTTCACCCTGTCGGCGCGCTACGCTTTCTGAACCCACCGGCGGCCTGGTTGCGCCGGCCCCGGAGTGTGACCGTAATCACAGCCATGAGGGGCGGCGGTCACAGCTTTCGGTGCAGCCGTAGGAAAGAATGCGGCAGCCTCGCACTATCGGGAGGCTCGGCTCAGGGTTGTCCGACCTCAAGGAGGATTCATGCAGCTTTCCCGGCTCCTCGTATTCGCCATCCTCACTACCGCTCTCCTGGCGCTGCCCGCGGCCGCGTCCGACGGCGCCGCTCTCTACAAATCCAAGTGCGCCATGTGCCACGGGCCGGACGGCTCCGGCGACACCGCCATGGGCAAGAAGATGGGCCTGCGAGCCCTGGGCGGCGCCGAGGTGCAGAAGCAATCGGACGCCGACCTTACCGCCATCGTCGACAAGGGCAAGAACAAGATGCCGGCCTATAACGGCAAGCTGAGCGCCGACGACATCAAGGCCCTGGTCGGCTACATCCGCACCTTGAAGAAGTAGCCGGGGGACCTGATGAGCGCGGGCACAGCGCAAACGCTGCCCGGCGGACCCTCGGGTGTGCGCCGGCGTCTGGTGCAGTTCCTGCTGGGCGGAGGCCTGCTGGCCTCCGCGGCATCGTTCCTTTATCCCGTGCTGCGCTACCTGCAGCCGCCACCGACGGCCGACCTGGGGTCGGACACGGTGGTCGCCGCCCAGGTGGGCGACCTGCGACCGAACTCGGCCCTGATCTTCCGCTTCGGCACCCGCCCGGGGCTGCTGCTGATGCTGGCCGGCGGCGAGTACCGCGCCATGTCCGCCCGCTGCACCCATCTGGATTGCACGGTGCAGTACCGCAACGACGTGAGCCAGGTGTGGTGTGCCTGCCACAACGGCTTCTACGACCTGAACGGGCGCAACATCGCGGGACCGCCACCGCGACCGCTGGAAGCCTACGACGTGCACGTGCGCGGGCAGGAGATCGTGGTCACCCGCCGCCGGAACGGAGCCTGAGATGGGACTCTGGCTGCACGCGCGCGACTGGCTGGACGAGCGTCTCGACCTCACCGACCTGCTGGCGCCCCTCCGCCACAAGACCGTCCCCGTCCACTACTACAGCTACTGGTACTACCTCGGCGGCATCACCTTGTTCCTGTTCGGCATCCAGGTGGCCACCGGCATGCTGCTGCTGCTCTACTACCGGCCCAGCGCCAATGAGGCCTTCGAGAGCGTGCAATACATCACCACCCAGGTGCGCTACGGGTGGCTGATCCGTTCCATCCACTCCTGGTCGGCGAACTTGATGGTGTTCACCGCCTTCCTGCACATGTTCAGCGTGGTCTTCCTCAAGGCCTACACCAAGCCGCGGGAGATGACCTGGCTGAGCGGCATGGTGCTGCTGTTCCTGGCCATGGGCTTCGGCTTCAGCGGCTATCTGCTGCCGTGGAACACGCTGGCGCTGTTCGCGACCAAGGTGGGTACGGAGATCGCGGGACAGGTGCCGCTGGTCGGGCACTACATCCTGATCTTCCTGCGCGGCGGCGAGGAAGTCACGGGCGCCACCCTCACCCGTTTCTTCGGCTTCCATGTGGCGTTGCTGCCGGGCATTGCCACCCTGCTGCTCGCGGTCCACCTGGGACTGATCCAGCGGCAGGGCATCAGCGTCCCGCCCGGCATGGAGTCCGCCGCCCACGCGCTCGCCTACCTGCGCAAGCACGACCCGGCGGCCGCCGCGCTCTGGCTGGAAAAGGCGGGGGCGCCACCGCCGCGCCGGGACATGTCCTTCTTCCCCAACTTCTTCCTGCGCGAACTGATGGCCTGGTACATCGCCCTGGCGGTGCTGGGCGCGCTGGCGGCGCTGCTGCCCTGGGAGCTGGGCAC
>CAYTPH010000074.1:0-10754 GCA_964439635.1 uncultured Terriglobales bacterium | reverse complement strand
ACGGCCTTGTCGGCGGGGACGGGGACGCCGGCCTGGGCCATCAGGTGGAGCAGGCCCACGGTCTACAGCGACACGGACTTGCCGCCGGACTTGGGGCCGCTGATGATGAGCTGGCGGGCGTCGCCCTCCAGCTCCACCGTCACCGGCACGATGCGGGCATTCTTCTGGCGCAAGGTGCGCTCGAGCAGCGGGTGGCGGGCGGAGCGGAGGATGAAGCGCCCGTCTTCAAGGGCGGCGGGCGGGGCGCCCGCCGAGACAGCCGGCGAGGCGCCGGCGTTACAAAAGGCAGGCGCCACGCAGTCGTAGTCCTCGGCGAAGCGGGCCTTGGCGGACTGGAGCTCCAGTTCGGAGAGCACATCCACGGCGGCAAGGATGGCGTCGGCGTGCTCGCGCACCCTGGCGGTCATCTCCAGCAGGATGCGGTGGACCTCGGCCGCCTCCTCCTCCAGCATGCGCACCAGCTCGTTGTTCTGCTCGATGGTCTCCAGGGGCTCGACGAAGACGGTCTGGCCGCTGGAGCTGGCGCCGTGCACCACGCCGTTCACCCGCTTCTTCTGCTCGGTCTTGACCGGGATGACGAAGCGTTCGCCGCGGATGGTTATGAGCTCGTCCTGGACGGCGCCGCCTTCGGCCAGCCGGCGCAGGTAGCCGCGCAGCGATTCCTGGATGGCGCGGCGCTGCTTCTCGATGTCGCGGCGGATGCGCGCCAGCTCCGGCGAGGCGCGGTCGTCGAGGGTGCCGTCCGGCTGGATCTTGTTGCGGAAGAAGCGCAAGAAGGCGGTGAAGTCGGCGAGCGCGGCGGAGAGCTCGGCCACCGCCTGGAACGGCTGCTTCATGTCGGAGGGCGGGTGCAGGGCGATCTCGCGCCACTCGGCGGCGCGGTCCACCACCACGACGATGCCGCGAAGCGCTTCGGTGTCGAGCGCCACGCCCTCGACGCGGCCCTTCTGCACCACGGCGGTGGGATCCAGCAGCCCGGAGAACTCGAAGCGGCCGCCGCAGCGGCGGTATTCGCGGAGTTCGGCTGTCAGCAGGTGCTGGCGCTCGATCCAGTCGCGGTCGCCGGAGGGCCGCAGCGCGGCTACGCGGGCCTGCCCCAGCGGCGAACTGGTGTAGGCACGCAGCAGGTCGCGCAGGGCTTGAAACTCCAGCACAGGGGCGCTGCTGTGGACCAGATGCACGGTCCCATGGTAACGCGAAGGGAGCGGCGGGGACTCAGGCGTTCGCAGGCGCGCCCGCAGGAACGGCTGCGGCCGGGAACTTCAGCAGGAAGCAGGCTCCGCCCTCGCGGCGGTTGAAGCCGGTGATGTGGCCCTGGTGCTCCTGCACGATGCCGTAGCAGGCGCTGAGGCCCAGGCCGGTGCCCTTGCCCACGGGCTTGGTGGTGTAGAAGGGATCGAAGACCCGCTGCGGGTCCTTGAGTCCGGGGCCGCTGTCGGCGAACTCGATGAGCACGGTCCCGTTCTCCTGGCGGGTGCTGACCTTGAGGACGCCGCCGCCGATGTCCGCCAGGGCGTCCACGGCGTTGTTGATGATGTGGAAGAAGGCCTGCAGGAGCTGGCTGGAGTCGCCGACGATCCACGCCGGGCAGTCGGCCACGGCGGTCTCGATGCGCACCTTGCTGATGGCCAAGTCCAGCTCGCGGAGCTTCACCGCGTTGGCCACGACGATGTTGACGTCGATCAGGTTCTTTTCCATCGGCGCCTGCTTGGCGAAGCTGAGCAGGTGCTGCACCAGGGTCTTGGTGCGGCGGGCCTGCTGGCCGATCTTTTCGGCCATGCGGCGCTGCTCGTCGGGCAGCGAGCCCTCCAGCGCCAGCAGGTCGGAGTAGCCGAGGATGGCGGTGAGCGGGTTGTTGATCTCGTGGGCGGCGCCGGCCACCAGCTGGCCCATGGAGGCCAGCTTCTCCGAGCGCAGCAGCTGGTCCTGGAGGCGGCTGAGGTTGTCGAAGGAGTCGTGGGCGGCGCGCAGCAGGCGGATGAGTTCCTTGTCCATCAGGTGCTGCTTCACGAACAGCAGCGCGGTGAGCAGCACGGTGGCGCCCAGGGTGGCCAGCAGCCGGAAATCGCGCACCGCCTCCGGCAGAGGCACACGGGCGATGTTCCAGAAGGCCATGATGGGCATGGAAAGGATGGCCACCATGGCCATGCGCGCCGGCCATACGCCGTGCTCCTCCGACCATTCGTCCTGGGGCTGGGTCTCGGGAATGACCTCGCGCGCCCGCACCGCCGCCCAGGTGAACCACAGGACGGAGGCGATGATGGGCAGGTCGTAGATGCTGCCGGTGTAGTAGTGCCCGGCGCTGTCGGCGAGATTGGCGATCCAGCCGCTGACGGCGTAGACCAGGCCGGCGCCGCACAGGTGCGCGTAGGTCCCGCGCCATCCGCCCTTGTTCCGCAGCGCCAGGAAAGCGGTCGCCACCACGAAGGCGCTGTTCTGGACCAGCACCAGCGTGCTGAAGCTGCGATCGTAGCGGACCACGTCGACGACGATGTAGTGCCACGGGATGACCAGGAATACGTAGAGGTAGAGCCACCAGAAGACCAGCAGGGCGAGGTCCAGCAGGCCCACCCGCAGGATGCGGCTGTTCTGCCGGGAATGCGGCTGCACGCCCAGCGCTCCCATCATGGGCACGACATGCATGAAGGCCACGATGTCGCCCCAGAAAGGGTTGGGCATGGGACTGCGGGCGATGACCTCGTAGTAGACCCAGAACCACTGCGACCACGCCCAACAGAGGGTGCCGATACCCATCAGGCACCAGAAGAAGTTGTGCCGCCCTGCGCCGGAGCGGAGATTGGAGAAGATGGCTGCCGCCAGGTAGAGGGCGATGGCCAGTTGAGCGAGATCGCCGAAGGCGGTGAGGCCGAAACTCGGAGGAGCGCTCAGGGACAAGACGGCATAGATGGCGACCAGCAGGACTGGCGGCGCCATCCAGAGCTTGGTCCGGCGGCTGAGGGTTGCACCCAACTGCGGCTATTCTATGCAGCTTTTCGCAGGCGGCGATAGTTACATAGGTACCCCAGCGGATGCTCGGCGCCGGAGAGGCCAAGTCCGCGTGAATGGCGGACTTCCGGCCCTCCGGCGGGCGCCCGGCGGGTGTAAAATCGAAGCATCATGTCCTTCCCGATCACCCGCATGCGCCGCCTGCGCCGGACGGAGACGATGCGCTCCTTCGTGCGCGAGACCCGCCTCAGCCCCAAGGGCTTCGTCTACCCCCTGTTCGTCTGCCCCGGGGAGGGCATCCGCAAAGAAGTGGGCTCCATGCCCGGGGTCTACAACCTGTCGGTGGACGAGGCGGTGAAGGAGGCGCGCGAGGCCAAGGCGCTGGGCATCCCCTCGATCATCCTGTTCGGCCTGCCGGAGGCGAAGGATGAGATGGCCAGCGGGGCGTGGGCGGCCGACGGCATCGTGCAGCGGGCCGCGCGGGCCATCAAGAGCGAAGTGAAAGACCTGCTGCTGATGGGCGACGTCTGCCTGTGCGAGTACATGAGCCACGGGCACTGCGGGATCGTCCGGCAGACGGGCGCGCCGCAGTCGCTGGGTGCGGCTGCCGCGGCGCCGCCGGCGACCAAGGCGCCGTCCGCAGCCGAATTCGAGATCGTGAACGATGCCACGCTGGAGATCCTGGCGCGTACCGCCGTAAGCCAGGCGCGGGCGGGCATGGACATCATCGCGCCGTCGGACATGATGGACGGGCGCGTGGCCGCCATCCGCAAGGCGCTCGACGAGAACGGGTTTCAGCACATCCCGGTGCTGAGCTACGCCGCCAAGTTCGCCAGCGCCTTCTACGGGCCTTTCCGCGAGGCGGCGGATTCGGCGCCGCAGTTCGGCGACCGCCGCTCCTACCAGATGGACGGCTGCAACCTGCGCGAAGCCATGCGCGAGATCGAGAACGACCTGGAAGAGGGCGCCGACATGGTGATGGTGAAGCCGGCCATGCCCTACCTGGACGTGATCGCGGAAGCGCGGCGGCGGTTCGACGTTCCCCTGGCCGCCTACCAGGTCTCCGGTGAGTACGCCATGATCCAGGCGGCGGCGCGCAACAACTGGATCGACCGTGACCGCGTGATGCTGGAGTCGCTGACCTCCATCCAGCGGGCGGGCGCCAGCATCATCCTGACGTATTTCGCGAAAGACGCGGCGCGGTTGCTGGGGTAGAAGCGCGAATTAGAATCTTGTGGCACAGCCGCGTCGGCTGTGCCTTTATTTTCTGCCGCCGAGATCGCCGAGCCCGCCGAGGAAATGAATCTTCTGGCCGTCTTTGAGCGCAAGACCTCGTTATACTCGGGGGCTTCCGGATGGAGGAAACGATGAGACGAGCTCCCCTGCTGCTCCTTGGCATCCTGCTAGCGAGCTCCGCGATCGCTGCGCAACCCAAGAGCGGCTTCTTCCGGACCAGCGACGGCGTCCGGCTCCACTACCTGGACGCGGGCAGCGGGCCGGCCATGGTGTTCGTGCCGGGCTGGACCATGCCGGCGGAGATCTGGCAGCCGCAGATCGAGCACTTCTCCAAGAACTATCGCGTGGTGGCGCTCGAACCGCGTTCGCAGGGTGAGTCCGACAAGCCCGCCGAGGGCCACGACCCCGCCCGCCGCGCTCGCGACATCAAGGAACTGGTGGACCACCTGAAGCTCCAGAATACGGTCCTGGTGGGCTGGTCCATGGGGGTGCACGAGCTGCTGACCTACGCGGAGCAGTCCGGCACGGCCGGAGTGCGGGCCTTTGTGCTGGTGGATGGCGTGCTCTGGGACAAGTGGGAGCCGCACATGGCAGCTTCCATCTACGGCTGGATGCAAGGGCTGCAGCAGGACCGCCGCCAGTCCACGGCGGAGTTCGTGAAGAGCATGTACAAGCGCCCGCAGACGCCGGAGTATTTGGCCAAGATCACGGCCGCCTCGCTGAAGACGCCGACCAACACGGCGGTCACGCTGATCTTCAACATGACCGGGCGCGACACCTGGGCGCTGCCGCTGGCGAAGCTGGACCGCCCGGTGATGTATGCCTACACCCCGCAGTTGAATGACTCGGCTGCCCTGGTGAAGAAACACGTGCCCGCGGCACGACTGGAGCTGTTCGAAACCGCCGGGCACGCGCTGTTCGTGGACGAGGCGGAGCGGTTCAACCGCGTGCTCGAGGATTTCATCCGCAGCCTGAAATAAGAAAGCCCGGCCGAGGGCGGCCGGGCTCCAAGTCAGGGTCCGTTACCAGCCTACTTTCTCGCCCTTGTTCTGCTCGTCGAGCCACTTCTTCAGGGGGGCGAAGTAATCGAGGATGGCGGTGGCGTCGATCTGGCGTTCGCCGGTCATGGCATACAGCGCCTCCTGCCATTCCTTGCTCTTGCCCATCTCCAGCATCTGGATGAGCTTCTCGCCGGCCTGCTTGTTCTGGTAGATGGAGCAGCGGTGCAGCGGGCCCTGGAAGCCGGCTTCGCGGCACAGCGCGCGGTGGAACTGGTACTGCAGGATGTGCGCCAGGAAGTAGCGGGTGTAGGGGACGTTGGCCGGCACGTGGTACTTGGCGCCGGGGTCGAAGGCGTCCGCAGGAGCCGTCACCGGCCGCGACACGCCCTGGTACTTCAGTTTCAGGTCCCACCAGGAGTGGTTGTACTCGGCGGGGGCGATCTCGCCGGTGAAGACCTTCCAGCGCCACTGGTCCACCAGCAGGCCGAAGGGCAGGAAGGCCACCTTGTCCAGCGCCTGCTTCATCAGGAAGCCGAGATCGGCGGACTCCGGCGGCACGGTCTGCAGCAGGCCGACCTTCTTCAGGTACTCGGGGGTGACCGAGAGGGCGACGGTGTCGCCGATGGCCTCGTGGAAGCCGTCGTTGGCGCTGTCCTGGAAGAGGTAGGGCTGCTTGCGGTAAGCGAGCTGGTAGAAGTTGTGGCCAAGTTCGTGGTGCACCACGACGAAATCTTCGTCTTTGACCTTGATGCACTGCTTCAGCCGAACATCCTCCTGGGTGTCGACGGACCAGGCGCTGGCATGGCAGACCACCTCGCGGTCCTGCGGCTTCTTGAACAGGGAGCGCTCCCAGAAGGTCTCGGGCAGGGGCGCGAAGCCGAGCGAGGTGAAGAAGCCCTCGCCGTACTTCACCATCTTGATCTCGTCGGTGCCTTTCTCCTTGAGCAGCTCGGTGAGGTCGTAGCCCTGGCCGGAGCCCGGCGGCTCGACCAGTGGGTAGATGTTGCCCCACTCCTGGGCCCACATGTTGCCCAGCAGGTGCGCGGGGATGGGGCCGTCGGCGGGAACGACATCGGGGCCGTACTTGGCGCGAAGCTGCTTGCGGACGTAGGTGTGCAGCGCCAGGTAGAGCGGCTTCACCTGTTCGTAGAGGCGGTCCACCTCCTTGGCGAAGGCGTCGGGATCCATGTCGTAGTTGGAGCGCCACATGGCGCCGACGTCCTTGAAGCCCATCTCCTTGGCGCCGATATTCGCCAGCTCGACGAAGCGGGTGTAGCGGGCGCGCATGGGCGGGGCGACCTTGTGCCAGCCGACCCAGTGGTCCTTCAGCTCCTGCGGGTTGCGGCTCTCGGCCAGGACCTTCTCGATCTCGGGCAGCGGCAGGCACTTGTCAGGCGTGGGGCAGTACTTGGCCTTGCTGTACTCGCCTTCCAGCGACTTGTTGATGCGGGTGAGCTCGTCGCGCAGCTTGGGATCGCGCGGCGTCGGGGCGGAGAGCGAGAGCTTCAGCAGCTTGAGCTTGCGGGCCAGCTCCGCCGGCAGCTTGAGCTTCTCGTAGCGGCGGGCGGCGGTGGCCAGCGCGGTGACCGCGGCGGCGTACTGGCTGTTGAAGTAGGCGGAGACGACCTCGGAGTCTTCATTGATATAGGTGGCGGCCAGCCAGTCGGCGTGCGCCAGCTGGATACCGAGGTTCTTGAGGCGCTCCTCGGCCTCGGTGATGAACTTGCGGGCTTCTTCGACGGTGGGCGCGCCCTTGCGGGTCATGGTCTGGCGCGGCTTGGCCGAGGGCTTCTCCGCGGCTGCCTGGGCGAACCCGGCGGTGGAGATGAATGCGGTAATGATCAGCACAGCCACAAGCTTTCGTGTCATAGAGCTGGAAACCTCCGACGGGAATTGTAAACGCTGTGTCGCGGAAGTAGTGCAAGGGTGGGATGGACGTCTTGAAGCGTTCGTTCTTTCAACATCCCGAGCGTGGCGGGGGAACCCCACCCCCGCAGCTCATGAAGGGAGTAGGGCTTTCTCGCTTCGCTCGGAATGTCTTGGAAGAGACGCGACGTGTAGAATCATGGGTTTGGCCATACTGCAACCCTGCAATAGAACGGAGCACGACCTTGGCTGAGACCATCTACGACGTCGCCATCATCGGCAGCGGGCCCGCAGGATACACCGCCGCCATCCGCGCCGGGCAGCTGGGCCTGAAGACCGCCCTCATCGAGAAGAATGCCAAGCTGGGCGGCACCTGCCTGCACGTGGGCTGCATCCCCACCAAGGCCCTGCTGTTCAACGCCGAGGTCTACGACCACCTGCGCAACGGCAAGGAATTCGGCATCGAGGGCGGCGAGGGACTGAAGCTGAACTGGGCCTCCGTCCAGCAGCGCAAGGACAAGATCGTCGCCAAGCACGCCAAGGGCCTGGAAGGCCTGATGAAGAAGAACAAGGTGACCACCATCGCCGGCTACGGGCGGTTGACCGGGCCGGGCAAGGGCGGCATGCACAGCATCGAGGTGGGCGAGGGTAAGGAGCGCTCGACCGTGCAGGCGAAGAACGTGATCATCGCCACCGGCTCAGAGGCGCGGCTGCTGCCGGGCATGAAGGCCGACGACCGTATCCTGACCAACATCGAGATCCTCAGCCTGGGGGGCATTCCCAAGTCGCTGATCGTGGTGGGCGCCGGCGCCGTGGGGGTGGAGTTCGCCAGCATCTACAAGTCCTTCGGCACCGAGGAGGTCACCATCCTGGAGATGCTGCCGCGGGCGGTGCCGGTGGAGGACGAGGAGATCTCCAAGGAGTTGGAGCGTGCGTTCCGCAAGCGCAACATCATCACCCACACCAACGCCAAGGTGGACAAGGTGGACCGCACCAAGGACGGCGTGGCGGTCACCTTCACCGTGGACGGCAAGCAGCAGAAACTGGAGGCGGAGAAGATCCTGATCGCCGTCGGCCGCAAGCCCAACACCGAAAGTGTGGGGCTGGAGAAGGTTCCGAACATCAAGGTGGAGCGGGGCTTCATCCACACCAACGAGTGGATGCAGACGGGCGAGCCGGGCGTGTACGCCATCGGAGACATCGTGGCCGGGCTGCCGCAACTGGCGCACGCCGGCGCCATGGAGGGCATCGTGGCAGTGACCAGGATCGCCGGAAAACCAGCGAAGCCCATCCGCAAAGAAACCATCCCCGGCGCCACCTACTGCGAGCCCCAGATCGGCTCGGTGGGGCTGACCGAGGCGCAGGCGCGGGAGAAGAAGCTGGACATCAAGGTGGGCAAGTTCCCCTTCGGCGGCAACTCCAAGGCCAGCATCTTGGGGGCGCACGGCGGGTTCGTGAAGGTGGTGGCGGGCGCCAAGTACGGCGAAATCCTGGGCGTGCACATCATCGGCCCGGGAGCGACCGAGATGATCTCCGAGGCGGTGACCGCTATGGAGGCAGAGGCCACGGTCGAGGAACTGATGTTCACCGTCCATGCCCATCCCACCCTCTACGAGGCCATGGGGGACGCCTTCGCCAGCGTGTACGGCATGGCCATCAACGCGTAAACTTCGTCCCCGCCGGATCGGCATGGGCGAGGCAATACGCGATAGAATCAGCCCAAGCGCCGCTCAGGCGCGTGAGTATGAGATTCACTGTCGAGATCGAGCAGGAAACAGACGGCCGCTGGATCGCCGAGGTCCTGGATGTGCCGGGCGCGCTCAGCTATAGCCTCACGCCGGAGGATGCAGCCAACCGCGCACGGAAGCTTGCTAGGCGCGTTTGGGAAGACGAAGCTCAGTCGTGATCCTGAGAGTCCTTGCGATACTCCTCGCCCTTGTCCTGACAACCGTCGCTATTGCTGTAGGTGGCGTTCTTGTCTACTACGACGTCCGCGAGGTCCGGCCGCGACTACCCGAGATACGCAACGCAGCCGTAAGTTACGGCGCGCTTACTCCAGAGGCAGCTGCGGTCGTGGTCAAGGTTGAGCCCCACTGGGAAGGAACACTGGTACGCCAACTGCGGCACGATTTGGGGGTGCGGCATCGAGGAATGGGCGAGTATCACCTCCAGGGGCTCGCGTGGATTTGGCTTTTGCGTGCGCACATGAACCGCTCAGAGAGACTAGCGCTTTTCGCCCGCTATCTCCCTTTTGACGGCGGCATGGGGATGGCGGAAGGCGGCCGCAAGTATTTCGGCAAGGAGCTGCGCGACCTGACCTCGGACGAAGTCATTGGCCTCCTTGCGGTCGCCAGGAGCCCCCGACGAAATGATCCGTTGACTCACCCCGACAATTACCAGCGCACAAAGAAGTTGCTGCAGGAAAAGTACGCGACCCAGTGATCAACGTCGTCCAACTCGGCCGGGTGGACTACGCCACCGCGCTCAAGCTGCAGAAGTCGCTGGTCGAGCTGCGCAAAGAGGGGCGGATCGCGGACACGCTGCTGCTGCTGGAGCATCCGCCGGTGATCACCCTGGGCCGCAACGCACGGCGCGAGAACGTTGTTTCTTCCGAAGAACAACTGGCGTGTGCCGGCGTGGAGGTCTTCGAGGCCGACCGCGGCGGCGACGTCACCTACCACGGACCTGGGCAACTGGTCGGCTATCCCATCTTCGACCTGCGGTCGTACACGCCGCGCATCGGCGCGGTGGAGTTCGTGCGGCGGGTCGAGGAAGCGCTCATCCGCGCCTGCGGCGACCTGGGGGTTCCGTGCAAGCGCGTTGAAGGACTGACCGGGGTGTGGACGGAGAATCTACCACGGAGGCACGGAGACACGGAGAAGAATGAGGCCGGCGAGGCGAAGATCGCTGCCATCGGTGTCCATATCTCACGCGGTGTGACTTCGCACGGGTTCGCGCTGAATGTCGCGACGGACCTCGAGCACTTCAAGCTCATTGTTCCCTGCGGCATCGCCGACAAGCCGGTGACCTCCATCGCGCGCGAGCTGGGGCGGCGGGGCGAGGCCGTGCCCGCGCTGGAGCGGGTGGCCGAGGCGGTGACCCGCAACTTTGGTAAAGTGTTCGCCTCGCAGGTCCTGTGGGTGGAGACGCTCGACGATTTGATGGGGCGCGCGGTCGGCGTGCCCATGCGTCCGCCCGAGGAGCTGCGGCAGCTTCACGAAGACGACATCTACCTAGCGTGATGGTCAAGAAGAACCAGAAGAAGGCGGGCAAGAAGCTGGCTCCCGTGTCGCCGGCATCCGGGAACAACGGGCGCGGGGCCGCGCCCCGGGCCTCGCGCTACGGCATCCCCGACTGGCGGCTGGAGCAGCACGACTTCCACGTGGTAGAGGTCGAGGCCGGCGGCGAGGTCCGTTACGACGTCCGGGGCAAGCTGGACACGCCCGTCCCACCCATCCGCGACTCCAGGTACCTGAGCCGCGAGCAGCACATCGAGATCTACCGCTGGATGCACCTGAACCGGCGCATGGAGACCGCGCTGGAGAACCTGTACAAGCAGGGGAAGGTGGTCGGCGGGGTGTACTTCGGGCTGGGGCAGGAGGCGTGCTCGTGCGCATCGGCGCTGGCGCTGCGCAAGGACGAGTGGCTGGGGCCGATGATCCGCAACCAGGGCGCCATGCTCGTCAAAGGATTTTCCGCGCGCGA
>CAYTPH010000073.1:0-10760 GCA_964439635.1 uncultured Terriglobales bacterium | reverse complement strand
CGCCTACGTGGAAGCGCTCACCGAGCTCAGGAAGCGCCTTGCCGCCGAGACCGATCCGCTGGTCCGCCAGGACCTGGAGATCCTGATCCACCGCGCCGAGAACCAGATCCGCGGCTTCGACATCTCCGAAAAATACGACATGGCGTACTTCAACCTGGCGGGGCTGGTCTTCCAGTCCATGCGGGGCCTGCTCGACGACCAGATCGCCGAGAAGCGCCGTCCGGCGGCGCTGGTGCGGGTGAAGCGCTACGCCGGGCTGGAACCCGGCTACGAGCCCATCACCAGGCTGGCCATCGAGTACACCCGGGAGAAGAACAAGCGCCCGGGACTGGTGGCGCCGGTGAAGGCCGAGGTGGAGAAAGACCTGGGCGACACCCAGTTCTTCCTCGAAGGCGTGGAGAAGCTGTTCGCGAAGTACAAGATCGCAGGCTACGAGGAGCCGTGGGCGAAGCTGAAGCAGCAGATGAAGGAGTACGAGCAGTTCGTCCGCAGCGAGATCCTCCCCAAGTCGCGCACCGACTTCCGCCTGCCGGAAGAGGAGTACGCCTACCTGCTTGACCAGTACGGGGTGGACCTGCCGCCGGGAGAGTTGGCGGCGATGGCGCGCGCCTCCTTTGCGGAGATCCAGACCGAGATGCAGAAGCTGGCGCCGGCGGTGGCCAAGCAGCACGGCCTGAAGGCCACCGACTACCGCGAGGTCATCCGCGAGCTGAAGAAGAAGCAGTTGGTGGGCGAGGCCATCCTGCCGCACTACGAGCAGCGGCTGAAGCAGATCGAGGAGATCATCGCGCGGGAGAAGCTGGTGAGCCTGCCCACGCGTCCGGCGCGCATCCGGGTGGCCAGCTAGGCGGAAAGTGCCGCCAGCCCTGCGCCCAACATGCGCCCGCCGCGGATGATCGGCAACACCGGCGAGCAGGGGACATTCATCCTGCCGCTCAACATCCCGGCGCCCGCGGGCTCCAAGGAAGCCAACCTGAAGTACGACGACTTCACCTTCGAAGCGGCCTCGTGGACGCTGACCGCGCACGAGGCGCGCCCCGGCCACGAGATGCAGTTCGCCTCCATCATCGAGAACGGGGTATCGCTGGCGCGCGCCCTGTACGCCTTCAATTCGACCAACGTGGAAGGCTGGGGGCTGTACTCGGAGCGCATCGTCATCCCCTACTTCCCGCCGGACGGGCAGCTGATCTCGCTGCAACACCGGCTGCTGCGCGCCGCCCGCGCCTTCCTCGATCCCGAGCTGCAGATGGGGAAGATCACGAGAGATGGCGCCTTCAAGGTGCTGAAGGAAGACGTGGTGCTCTCCGACGCCATGGCCACGCAGGAGACGCAGCGCTACACCTTCCGCGCGCCCGGCCAGGCGACCTCCTACTTCTACGGCTACACCCGGCTGAACCAGCTCCGCGGCGACGCCGAGAAGGCGGCCAAGGGCAAGTTCGACCAGCAGAAGTTCCACGACTTCGTGCTGGCCCAGGGCCTGCTTCCGCCGCAGCTGCTGCGCAAGGCGGTGATGGGCGAGTTCGTGCCCACGCTGCTGGCGCAGAAACAGTAGCGCCGCCTCGGCGGCTGTCGCGTGAGCGCCTCGCTCACACCTCTGCGGGCGGGGCGCCCGCAGGACAGCCGGCGAGGGCGCCGGCGGTACCTGCTAGCAGCGACTCGCAGCCTCTCACGGGCGACTGCTACACTACCCAGTTTGCCGACCATGACCGACCGGCTCCAGGACTGGGTGGCAAGAGTGCGCGCGGGCGACGTGCGCGCGCTGGCCCGCGCCATCTCCGCCATCGAGGACAACCACGCCGACGCCACCGAGCTGCTCCGCCGCCTCTTCCCGCACAGCGGGAAGGCGCGCATCCTCGGCCTGACCGGCGCGCCCGGTGCGGGGAAGAGCACGCTGGTGGACCAACTGGCGCGCGAGTACCGCAAGCAGGGCCGCACCATCGGCATCATCGCCGTGGACCCCACCAGCCCGTACACCGGCGGCGCCATCCTGGGCGACCGCATCCGCATGCAGGCGCACCACGCCGATTCCGGCATCTACATCCGCAGCATGGCCACCCGCGGCTTCCTGGGAGGCCTGGCCCGCACGACGGCGGATGTCGCCACCGTGCTCGACGCCTCCGGGCGCGACCTGGTTCTGGTGGAGACCGTCGGCGTAGGGCAGGATGAGATCGACATCGTCCGCCTGGCCGACGTCACCGTGGTCATCCTGGTTCCCGGCATGGGCGACGACGTGCAGACCATCAAGGCCGGCATCATGGAGATCGCCGACATCTTCGTCATCAACAAGAGCGACCGCGAGGGCGCCGAGCGGGTGGAGCGCGAGATCCGCGCCATGCAGACTTTGGCCACGCTCGCCGACGGCTGGACGCCACCCATCGTGAAGACCGTCGCTCCCGAAGGCACCGGCATCCCGGAACTCGCCGGCGCTATCGCCGGCTACGAGAAGTTCCTGGCAGACAAGAAGCTGGGAGTGCAGAAGCGCATCGAGAGCTGGCGCGAGCGGTTGGTGGAGATGCTGCGCGAGTCGCTGCTGGAGCAGGTGCTGCGCGAGCATATGGGCGCCGGCGCCGTCTCCCGCTACGCCGTCGAGATCGTGGAGCACAAGCGCGATCCCTACGCCCTGGTGCAGGAGATCGTGGCCAAGCTGGGCAAGGAGTAACGTACGGATGTTTGCCATCGACCATCTCGGCATCGCGGTCAAGTCCCTCAGCGCCGCCAAACGGTTTTATGAGCAACTGGGCATGCAGGTGATGCCGGAAGAGGTCGTCGAGCAGGAGAAGGTGCGCCTGGCCATGGTGCCGGTGGGGGAATCACGCATCGAGCTGCTGGAGCCGACCAGCGACGACTCGCCTATCGCCAAGTTCCTGGCCAAGCGTGGCGAGGGATTGCACCACGTCTCCATCCGCGTGGATGACATCCACGCCACCGTGACACGGCTGAAAGCCGAGGGCGTGCGGCTGGTCTCGGAGGAAGTGAAAGTGGGCGCCTGCGGACACCTGTACGTGTTCGTGCATCCCTCCAGCGCCGGCGGCGTCCTGCTGGAGCTGACGCAGGAGCAACCCAAAGGGGTGTGAGGGAAGGGCACGGCTTCAGCCGTGCCCTTCGGCGACTCGCTATAGAGGCGGCTTCAGCCGCTGAGGGAAGCATGCTCATCCTCGGCATCGACACATCCTGGAAGCGCGGCGGCATCGCGCTGGTGCGCGAGGACGAAGAAGTGGGCTCCGCCCCGCTCCAGGGCGGCACCTTCTCCGCTCAGCTTGTCCCGCAGATCGCGGCTCTCCTCGCCCAGCACAAGCTCAGGAAGGAAGATCTGGAGGGTATTGCCGCCGTCAGCGGCCCGGGATCCTTCACCGGACTCCGCGTCGGTCTGGCGGCCGTGAAGGCATTGGCCGAGGTCCTGGGGAAGCCGGTAACGACCGTCACGGTGCTGGAGGCACTGGCCATCGCCGCTGTGGCGGATGGGCGCGTTGTCGCCGTACTCGATGCCGGCCGCGGCGAGGTCTTCGTCGGCGAGTACGAGGTGCGCAGCCGAAACGCCCTGGCGCTCCGGGAGGAGATTCTGCCGCAAGCCAGATTCGAAGCCGAGGTCACCCCCACCACCCACGTTGTGTCGTCGGACGAGGCCCTGATGAAGCGGTTGGAGGAGCGCTCGTCGCCGGTACAACTGGTGGCGCGGCCGACCGCGGTGGACGTGGCCCGCATCGGGCAGCGCAAACTCAGGGCGGGAAAGACCGTCTCGCCCGCCGAACTCGATGCCAATTACATCCGCCGCTCCGACGCCGAGCTGTTCAGCTCGCCCAAGCCGTGAAGGTGCGTCCCGCCACTCCCGCAGATGTCTCCGCCATGCTGGCCATCGAGCAGCACGCGGTCACCGCGGCGCACTGGAAGCCGGACGATTACGAGCGGATCTTTCAGGCTAGTGCGCCCGAACGCGTGGCGCTCGTCATCGAGGAGGCCGCCGTGGAAGGATTCATCGTGGCCAAGGTTCTGGGGTCGGAATGGGAGATCGAGAACGTGGCCATCTCCGGCCCGGCCCGCCGGCGCGGCCACGGCACGCGCCTGGTGGGTGAACTGCTGGACCTGGCGCGGGGCCGCGGCGCCCTTGAAGTGTTGCTTGAGGTCCGGGCATCAAATCACGCTGCCCGAGCACTCTATGAGAAGTGGGCGTTCGTGGAGAGCGGCCGCAGGAAGGCCTACTATTCGGACCCGTCCGAGGACGCGATCCTCTACCGCTTTGCTTTTCCACAACCCGCCCCCTGATCCTATTGAAGGGGGTAGGGGGCTGTGGTAGCGTGTAACCCTTCACTCCGGACGGAGGTCTTCTGGATGGCATCCCAGGTTCGAGACCAGTTGTTAGCCAATCATGAAGAATTCAGGAAACTAGCCCAGGAGCACAACCAGTACTCGCAACGCCTCGAATCCCTCATCAGCAAGCGCTACCTGTCTGAAGACGAGAAGCTGGAAGAGGTCCGTCTGAAGAAGCTGAAACTGCGGCTCAAGGACCAGATGGAGATGATCGAGCAGCAGTTCAAGCGCCAGCACCAGGTCGCCTGATCCGCCCCACTCTCCGGCCTCCCGCCGCTGCGCGGGAGGCTTTGCGTTTTTGAGCGCTTTCGCCTCCGCGTGGCTTTCACCGCGCGGGTCGCTATAATCGAGGACTGGCCCATGGTGCGCGACGGCATTTATTACGCTCTGGGATGCGCGGCGGCGGCGGCGGTGCTGTGGTGGCTGACCATCCCCGCCCTGGCGGCGCTCCCGCTGGTGCTGGCGCTCTTTTTCCTGTGGTTCTTTCGCGACCCCGAGCGAGCGGTCCCACAGGCCCCCGGCGCCATCCTTTCACCCGCCGATGGGAAGGTGACCGTGGTTTCGACCGTGGCGATCGCCGGGGCGCCGCGCACCCGCATCAGCATCTTCCTGAGCCCCCTGGACGTGCACGTGAACCGCTCGCCGGTGAGCGGCATCATCACCGACGTCGAGTACCGGCGCGGGCTGTTCCGCAACGCCATGGGCGCGGAGTCCTCCGAGTCCAACGAGCAGAACATCGTGACCGTCCGGACGGACGGCGGCGATACCCTGGTGTTCAAGCAGATCGCCGGCCTGGTGGCGCGGCGCATCGTTTTCTGGAAGAAGGCGGGAGACCGGGTGGAAGCCGGCGAGCGCATCGGCCTGATGAAGTTCAGCTCCCGCATGGACGTGATCTTCGATCCCGCGATGCCTCTGGAGGTGAAGGTGGGTGACCGCGTGGTCGGCGGAGTCAGTATCCTGGCGCGCGCTGTCGCCCCGGTCCCCAGCCCGGAGCTGGGGGCGGTCGCCGGAGGCCGAGCGTGAACGAGCAACAACTGCCGCTGCCCGGGACCGAGCGCCGGCGCCCGCGCCTGCGCAAGGGCATGTACCTGCTGCCCTCACTGTTCACCGGCGGCAACATGTTCCTGGGCTATTACGCCATCGTGCACGCCTTCCAGGGCACGCTCACCGACTACTGGCATTTCGACACGGCGGCCAAGGCGATCGGCGTGGCCGTGCTGCTCGATGGGCTGGACGGACGCATCGCCCGCATGACCGGCACCACCAGCGATTTTGGCCGGGAGCTGGATTCGCTCGCCGACGTGATCACCTTCGGGGTCGCGCCCGCGCTCCTGGCCTGGCTGTGGGGCTTTCATCTTCTCCCGGCCATGGAATACGCCGAGGCGCGGCGCAACCTGCTGGGCTTCGGACTGGTGGCCACCTTCCTCTTCCTGAGCGCGGGCGCCGCCCGGCTGGCCCGCTTCAACATCCAGAGCAACCCGCAGCCGTCGAACCCCGGCCGTCCGGGCCGCAAGTACTTCGTGGGAATGCCGATCCCCGCCGGCGCCGGGGTGATCGCCGCGGTGGTGCACCTGGCGCGTGGATATCCCCTCAGCGACGTGTGGGGACACAGCGGCTGGTGGCTGGCGGGGCTGTGGGGCAGCCTGGTTGTCGCCATCGCCTTCCTCATGGTCAGCACTTGGCGGTTCTACAGCTTCAAAGACATCGACCTGCGCAGCCGGCGCCCCTTCAGCGTGATGATCTTCATCGCCCTGATCATCGCGGCCACTTACTTTTACTCGAACTATTTCCTCTTCTTCCTGGCCCTGGCCTACATGCTCTCGGGCGTGCT
Organism: uncultured Terriglobales bacterium; assembly: GCA_964439635.1. Lineage (GTDB taxonomy): Bacteria > Acidobacteriota > Terriglobia > Terriglobales > Acidobacteriaceae > CAYTPH01. Next base: position 4,624 of record CAYTPH010000073.1, on the reverse strand, counting down.
GGCACGGTTGTTCTACGCGTTGCGCCGCCGTGGCACGGCGGTGCCGGAAGTGCAGCCGCAATGAGCACGCACGACAGAGCGTGGGGGGACGGATTCCGCGTCGCCATCGTGGGCGCCGCCACGCTGAAAGGGAAGGAGCTCAAGGAAGTGCTGGAGGAGCGCAACTTCCCGGCCACGGAGATCAAGCTGCTCGACGACGATGAGGCCCTGGGCCAGCTGGACGCGATCGGCGACGAGGCCACGTTCATCCAGCAGGTGCGGCCCGAGCACTTCCACGGCGTGGACTTCGCGCTGTTCGCCTCCGACGCCGAGTTCACCCGCAAGCACTGGAAGCAGGCGCGCGACGCGGGCAGCGCGATCGTGGACCTTTCCTACGCCCTGGAAGAAGAGGCCACGGCGGCGGTGCGGGCGCCGTGGCTGGAGCGGGAATTACGCGAGCAGCCGGCAGCCGCGCTGGAAACCCCGGCGGTGGTCATCGCGCATCCCGCGGCGGTGGTCACGGCGCTGCTGCTGCTGCGGGTGCAGCGCGCGGCCGCCGTGCGCCGGGCGGTGGTCAGCGTCTTCGAGCCTGCGTCCGAGCAAGGACGCCGCGGTATGGACGAGCTGCACGAGCAGACCGTGAACCTGCTCTCCTTCCACCAGCTGCCCAAGGAAGTCTTCGACGCCCAGGTCGCCTTCAACATGCTGGGCCGCTACGGCGAAAGCTCGCGGGTCACCCTGGAGTCGGTGGAACGTCGGATCCTGGCCCATTACCAGCGCATCGTGGGAACACGCGCCCCCGTGCCTTCACTGGTGCTGCTGCAGGCGCCCATCTTCCACGCCCACACCTTCTCCGTCTATCTTGAGTTCGAGAAAGCGGTGGCGGCCGGGGACCTGGAACAGGCCCTGACCGGAGAGCACGTGAGCCTGGCAAGGCTGGCGGACGAATCGCCGACCAACGTGGGGGCGGCGGGGCAGGACGACATCCAGGTGTCGTTGCGCCGCGACGTTCGCCAGGAGAACGCCTTCTGGCTCTGGGCGGCCGCCGATAACCTGCGTATCGCCGCGCTGACCGCCGTGGATTGCGCGGCATCGCTCTCCGCCTCGCGGCCGAAGGGGAAGGTGCAGTGAGGGGCCGCCTGGCGATACTCGCGGCTGCCGGCCTTTGTCTTTTCTTGCCGGGCTGCGGGTACAAGACGGCAGGGAAGGCTGTGAGCCTGCCGCCCGCGCTGCACACCATCGCCATCCCGGGTTTTGTGAACCAGTCGCAGAGCTACAAGGTCGAGCAGGTGCTGACCGCGGCGGTGGTACAGGAGTTCGTCAGCCGCACCAACTATCGCGTGGCCAACGACGAAAAGGATGCGGATGCGGTGCTGCGCGGGACAGTCCTGTCGACCCAGCTTGCGCCCGTGACCTACGATTCCCGCACCGGCCGGGCCTCCTCCGCCCTAGTGACCGTGGACGTGAAGGTCTCGCTGGTGGACCGCCAGGGCAAGGTGCTGTACGAGAATCCGCGCTACGTCTTCCGCGAGCAGTACCAGATCTCGCGCGAGGTCTCCAGCTTCTTCGAGGAGGAAGGGCCGGCGGTGGAGCGCATGTCGCACGATTTCGCCCGCACCCTGGTGAGCAACCTCGTGGAGGCCTTCTAGGTGGCCACCGGCCGCAGCTTCGCGCCCTCCGAGCGCTTCATCACCGAGGTCCGCGAACGCAAGCTGCGCCCAGCCTACGTCTTCATCGGCGACGAGGCGTTCTTCCGCGACCGCTGCCGCGCCGCGCTGCTGGAGCACCTGGTCCCCAGCGATCTGCGCGAGTTCAGCCTCTACGAGGTGGACCTGGCGGAAGTGGACATCCACCAGGTGCTGGACCGCGCCCGCACCCCGTCGCTGATGGCTCCCTTCCAGGTCTTCTTCATCCGTGGAGTGAAGGCGCTGTACGGCCGCGGCTCGCATGAAGAGGAGTTCGAAGCCATCCAGAAATACGTCGAGGACCCGAACCCCAACGCGGTGCTGATCTTCATTGCCGACCACGTCTCCATCCCCGCCGACGCCCGCAGGATGGAGATGCAGGACCGCGACCGCTTCGTGCGCATCCGCGACACCCTGGGCGAGTACTGCGGCATGGTGGAGCTGGCGCGGGTAGAGGAAGGCGACGGCATCCGCTGGATCATCGAGACCGGCGCTGCACAGGGGATCAAGGTCGAGCCGGATGCTGCCCGCGAACTGGTGGACGCCCTCGGCGCCGACATGCTGCTGATCGCCAACGAGCTGGAGAAGCTGGTCCTTTATGTTGGCGAGAAAAAGCGCATCACCCTGGCCGACGTCGAGACCATGGTGCTGGCCGCCAAGCAGCGCTCGCTCTACGAGCTGACCGACGCCATCTCCGGCAAGGACCGGACCCGCGCGCTGCAGGTGCTGGAGGCCATCCTGTCCAGCGGCGACGGCGAAGAGGCCGCCATCGGCCACCTCTACATGCTGGCTAAGACCTTCCGCCAGATGCTGGTCATCCTGGAGAAGAACGTGCGCGACTCGCGCGCCATCTGGCAGGCGCTGTGGCAGGGCTTCCGCGTGCCGCCGTTCGCCGCCGAGGACATCATCCGCCAGGCGCGGCGTTACAAGTCGCGGCGCGACATTACCCGCGCGCTGCGGCTGATCGCGCGCGCCGACCTCGACCTGCGCTCCAACCCGCCCAGCAAACGGTTGGTGCTGGAGCGGCTGGTGATCGAGCTCGCCTCAGAACCCAAGCCGGTCGAGAGCGCCTGGATACAGGACCAACTTCCCGTCTGAGCATTCTGTGAATCGTTCCCCGTCCGTGGGTATCCTTTAGCTGGGATGGACCTTTCAGCCTACCTTGAGCGGATCGGCCACGAGGGCCGGGTGGAGCCTTCGGCGGAGAGCCTGCGCGCCATGCACCGTGCTCATATGCTCAACGTTCCCTTCGAGAACCTGGACATCCACCTGGGGCGCGAGATCGTGCTGGACGAGCAGCTCCTGTACGACAAGGTCGTACGCCAGCGCCGAGGCGGGTACTGCTACGAGCTGAATGGGCTGTTCGCGGCCATGCTGCGCCAGATGGGCTTTGATCTCGACATGCTCTCCGCACAGGTCACCAAGGGCAACGGGGAGTTCGGGCCCGACTTCGACCACATGACGCTGCTGGTGCGGGTGGACGGGGAGCGCTGGCTGGCGGACGTCGGCTTTGGAGATTCGTTCGTGGAGCCCCTGCGTCTCGACCGTCGGGGCCCCCAGCCGCAGGACGGCGCCGACTACGAACTCGTGCTCGAAGGCGGGTCCTATCTGATGCTGCGCCGCCGGGAGGGCGAACTGGAGCAGCAATACCGGTTCACGCTCACGCCCCGCCGTCTAGCGGATTTCGTCGAGATGTGCCGCTACCACCAGACCTCGCCGCTCTCGCACTTCACCCGCAACCGGGTGTGCACGCGGGCGACCGAGGTCGGGCGCATCACCTTCTCCGGCAACCGGCTGATCGTCACCGAACGCGGGCAACGTACCGAGTACCCGCTGGCTTCAGAGGAGGCGATCACGGCCGCCCTGGTCGAGCACTTCGGAGTGAAACTGCCGCAGGCGATGCCGGCATGAGGGCGGCCCTGATCCTCGCGCTGGCAGCGGCGGCGGCATGCTCCGCGGCTGCAGCCGACAAGAGCGAGAAGCTCGGGTTCCCATCCCTCGGCGTGGAGCGGACCTATCTGCTGTTCGTTCCCAAGAAGGTGAAGAACCCCCCGCCGCTGCTGGTGCTGTTGCACGGGCGCGGCGGGCAGCCGGACGACATGCTGCGGGTCTGGAAACGCCTGGCCGAGCGCGAAGGGATCGTGCTGGTCTCGCCCAAGTCACGCGACGTGGGCTGGCGGCAGAGCCAGGACCCACCGCGCTACTTCCACGACCTGCTGGAGGACGTTCGCGGACGGGTCGAGTTCGATCGGCAACGCGTCTACCTGTTCGGGTATTCGAACGGCGCGGCCCACGCTCTGGACATGGGAATGCTCGACTCGCGAACGTTCGCGGCGGTGGCCGCCATGGCGGGCTCGCTCGACCTGCGCCAGAACCTGATCGCCCGCGCCGAGCGGCGCGTTCCGGTCTTCCTCGCGGTGGGCTCGCAAGACGCGGTCACCGAGCCCAGAGACGTGAAGGCCACCCGCGACGCCCTCGAACAGGCAGGCTTCCCGGTAGAGTTCCACGAGATCGGGAGACTGGGCCACGAGTACTTCGCGGTGACCGAGCACGTGAACAAGATGGCTTGGGAGTTCCTGAAGAAGGTCCGGGTGGAGTAAAAGAAAACCCCGCCCAAGCCGACACCGGGCTTGGGTGGGGCACCCGTAGAGGTTACGCGCCGACCAGGGCAGTCTCGGTCACGCCGTACTTTTCGTACCAGGGCGTGGCCTTCTTCAGGCGCTCGTTGACGGCGTTGATGTTCTTCACGCCCTCGGTCTCCAGCCACTGGCGGAATGCGTCGGGGCCCTTCTCGGCGTAAACGGGGATGCCGTCCTTCCAGGTGGCGCGGCCGCAGAGCACGCCGTTGAACTTCACCCCGGCCTCGGCCGCCAGCTCCAGCGATTCGGTGAACTCGGCATTGCTGACGCCCGCCGACAGGTAGATGAACGGCTTGGTGGCCACCGCTTCGGCCTCGCGGA
>CAYTPH010000072.1:6234-10923 GCA_964439635.1 uncultured Terriglobales bacterium | reverse complement strand
TGCCGAGCTGCACCTGCTGCTCTCCATGATCACGCCCCTGGGCTGGCTGGAGCGCGTCCCCACCTACAAGGAGCAGAAGGAGAACATCCGCGACAAGGACCTGGGCACCTACGGGTTCCTTGGTTACCCCGTGCTGCAGACGGCGGACATCATCATCTACCAGGCCAACTTCGTCCCCGTGGGGGAGGACCAGGCCGCGCACATCGAGATCAGCCGCGAGATCGCCCGCCGCTTCAACGGCTTCTACCAGTTCCAGGGCCGCGACGTCTTCCCCGAGCCGCAGGCGCTGCACACCCCGGTGGCCAAGCTCCCCGGCACCGATGGCCGCAAGATGTCCAAGTCCTACGGCAACGCCATCCTGATGAGCGAGCCCGAGGACTCCCTCCGCGCCAAGCTGAAGACCATGGTCACCGACCCGGCGCGGGTTCGCCGCAGCGACCCCGGGGAGCCGGACGTCTGCCCCGTCGGCGATCTGCACAAGGTCTTCAGTAGCAAAGAGACATTGTCCAGGGTGTGCGCCGGCTGCCGCAGCGCCGGCATCGGCTGCATCGAGTGCAAGGGCTGGGCCGCCGACGCCATCGTCGACCACCTCCGCCCCATCCAGGAGCGCCGCCGCCAGTACGAGGCCGACCCCGGGAAGGTGTGGGAGATCATCGAGGAAGGTTCGCAGCATGCCGCCAAGGTGGCGGAGAACACGCTCCACGAGGTGCGCGCCTCGATGGGCATGTCGAAGCAGTACGAACCGCCGCGCCAGGCCGCCTCGGCGGAAAAGAAAAGCTAGGAAGAGTCGCTTTTCGCCCTACAATAAGCCAACTCTGCATGTCGGAATCCGTACAATCCCAGGCCCCGGCGACTCCGCCGAACCCTGCCGCCAAGAAGGACGGCAGCGACTTCCCCTTCGCCGTCAGCGTGGGGACGGTCTACGACGGACCCCTGGACCTGCTGCTCGACCTCATCCGCAAGCAGGACATCGACATCTACGACATCCCCATCGCGCAGATCACCGCCCAGTACCTGGCCTACGTGGAGCGCATCAAGCAGCTGGATGTGAACATCGCCGCCGAATTCATCTTCATGGCCGCGGTGCTTATCCAGATCAAGTCGCGCATGCTGCTGCCGCGCGACCCGGACGCCCCGGCCGACCAAGATGACCCCCGCGCCGAACTGGTCAACCGCCTGCTCGAGCACGAGAAGTTCAAGAACGCCGCCCAGATGCTGCTGCAGAAGCAGCAGATCGAGGAGGCCACCTGGTCCAACCCGGCGCTCAAGGAGTTCAAGGAGGCCGAGGGCACCGAGCCCGAGCTGGCCGCCGACACCGTGGACCTGGTGCGCGTCTTCCGCCAGATCCTGGAGCGCGCCAAGCAGCGCCCGGTGCTGGCCGTGGACGAGGAGACGGTCACGGTGGCGCAGATGATGGACTTCATCCGCCGCCGGCTGATGGTCGAGGACCGCCCGGTGCGCCTCAAGCAGATGCTGGCCAACACCCGCTCGAAGAACGCCCTGCTGTGCGCCTTCCTGGCCATGCTGGAGCTGGTGCGCCTGCAGGCCGTGCTGTTGCGCCAGGACCGCGTCTTCGGCGATATCCTGGTGAAGAAGCACACCATGTTCGACGCCGTCTTCGCCGACGAGCACGCCGTCCGCGACGACTGGCGATGAGGACTGAAAACTGACAACGTTCATGAGTCTTAAGGCCAAACTCGAAGCCATCATCTACGCTGCCGAGGACCCGGTCACCATCGACCAGATGGCCGCGGTCCTGAAGGAAGACGCCGGCGCCACCGACGACAAGGAACTCCGCACCCAACTGCGCGCGCTGATCGACGAGCTCATGCACGAGTACGCCACCAGCGACCGCGGCATGGAGATCCGCGCCGTCGCCGGCGGCTACCGCATGTCCACCAAGCCGGAGCACCACGACGCCGTCCGCGCCTTCGCCAAGTCGCTGAAGCCCCCGGTCCGCCTCTCCCTGCAGGCGCTGGAGACCCTGGCGGTCATCGCCTACAAACAGCCCGTCACCGTGCCCGAGATCAGCGAGATCCGCGGAGTGGATTCTTCCGGCGTGATCGGCACGCTGCTCGACCGCAAGCTCATCACCACTGCCGGCCGCAAGGCCGTGGTCGGCCGCCCCATCCTCTACAAGACGACCAAGGACTTCCTGCTGCGCTTCGGCTTGAAGGACGTGACCGAGCTGCCCAGCGTCGAAGAGTTCGAGAAGCTGGCGGCGGAGAGCATGCAGTCCGACCTTTTCGGCGCTCCCGAGCCCGTCCCCGACGCCACCGGCGTACCCGACGTTGCGCCGGAACCGCAGGAACAGACCGCCGGCACCACCGAAGCCACCAAAAGCTGACGGGTGGAGCAGGCCTCCAGGCCTGCATCAACTCGGCGTAGGCCCGCAGGGCCCAATGAATGTAGCCCGGCGCTTAAGCGCCAGGTACCGCGCGACATTGCCACGCAAGTCCCGTAGGGACGGCCGAAGCATCTTTCAGTGGAGTGCAAGATCCAGGTCACCCACCGGGTTTGCCGCCCTCCCTGCCGAAAACCGTCGTGAATCCTTGTTTTGCGGCGCGCTTGATCAACAAGAGCGCCGCCGTTGCCGCTCCCATTCCCCCTGCTGCTGTCGCCAGCGTCCATCCCACCCCTTGCGGCTCCACTAAGGACAGCAAGCCGGCCAGGATGAGCAGATAACCCGATGTCACGCCCAAGACCGTTACGATCGTTATCAGCACATTCCATTTGGACTCAGGTTCTTCCGGACCTTCGGGAGTGCTGCTGAGCCGTGTCATTGGCTCAGGTTTCAAGAACCGGTTCAGGCCCCACCACATGGCCCCGGCAAGCAATAGAAGTTCGACCGGCCGCATGTGCCGTTGCAAGGGTGTGTACTCATGAACCTCCAGCGACGCCGGAACCACCGGATACAACGCATGTGCGACCGTGCCGGCCACGCCCTCCGTCAATGGGCCCACAATCAGCGTGTACAGAAGACCGATCACTCCCGAAGCCAGCAGATCGATGAAGAAGGTGGAGCGGAACTCCTCTGTTTCCCCGTCGAACGGCCGCGTCAGGGCGCGAGCCATCCAGAACCCCACCATGGTTCCGGCAAACTCGAAGGGCAGGTCGAGCTCATCGCTCGAATGAGGATTGCTCATGTAGCCCGCCTTATCCCACCCCGCTTGGATAAAGAACCAGACGAGCCCGACGTTCATTAGGATTCGCGCGAACCGCAGAGCGTGGTCTAGATCGCTCCCCAGGTTCAGATTCGACGGACTCAAGTCCATCCGGTCGTGGTCAAGAAACGACCTGTAGATCTTCACGAAGACGAGGAAGAAAAGAACGCTGACGATCGCCGGACCCATCAGGAAGTCGTTCCAATGCGAGTACTCGAGGCGGTACAGGAAGTCACCGGACCGGGGGCCGATTTGACCCAGTACGTCGCGGATCCAAGTACCAGGCCCAAAGAAGTGGACGAGTTCTTTGAAGTGGAATTTGCCGTCGTTGCGAAACTCGGCAAAGAAGCCGATCGTGGCCGTGGCCAGCAGTGAAAGCCAGAGCCGGCTTTTCGCCGGTATCGGGAAGGTCTTTGAGGAGAACAGGATTGCGAGAGCCGCAGCGGCGCCAGCCATGGCCAGCATGCCAGAATTCCTGGCCCAGGGCAGATAAGGCAGAGCCGCCCCCAGATTGGCCCGTAGCCACGCCCAATAGAGCGCCGTATAGCCGGTCACCAAGAAGACCGGCAAAGTAACGCTCAAGAAAGCCGCAGTAAGCACTACGATGTGCTTCTTCCAGGCACTCATCGTGTTCACCTGCCCATTCTTTAGCACAGATGAGAGTGAGTTTCCTGTCACTGTTTGTGAATTGTGGCAATCGCTGTCCTCCCGCGGGCACCGCGCGGGCGTACACTGGACCCGTATCGAACCTCCCATGGAAGAACGCCTGCAGAAGATCATCGCTGCCGCTGGCGTGGCCTCGCGCCGCAAGGCCGAGGAGCTCATCACCCAGGGCCGCGTCGAGGTCAACGGCCAGATCGTCTCCCAGCTCGGCGCCAAGGCCGACCCCGAGCGCGACCACATCCGCGTGGACGGCAAGCTGCTCCACGGCCCCGAGCGCCACGTCTACCTGGCGCTTAACAAGCCCAAGGGCTACGTCACTACCGTCAGCGATCCCGAAGGCCGCCCCACGGTCATGGACCTGGTCAAGGGCGTGGGCGCGCGCGTCTACCCCGTCGGCCGCCTCGACTACCTGAGCGAAGGCCTGCTGCTGATGACCAACGACGGCGCGCTGGCAGCCAAGCTGATGCACGCCTCCACCCACGTCCCCAAGACGTACCTTGTGAAGGTGAGCGGCGCGCCCAGCGCGGAATCCATCGAGCGCCTGCGCCGGGGCGTGAAGATCGGCGGCGGCGCCGACCCCAAACGCCGTGAGCCCGCCGTGACCACCGCGCCCGCGAAGATCTCGCTGATCAAAGAGGGCCCCAATCCCTGGTACGAGGTCACGCTCATCGAGGGCCGCAACCGGCAGATCCGCCGCATGTTCGAGCAGGTCGGCCACCACGTGGAGAAGATTCGCCGCGTCAAGTATGGCCCGCTGGAACTGGACGTGGAGCCGGGCGTCTTCCGCAAGCTCTCGCCGGCGGAGATCGCCGCCCTGCAGCGCGCGGCGACCAGCAAGGCACGACCCGCCCCGCGGCGCCCA
>CAYTPH010000072.1:0-6224 GCA_964439635.1 uncultured Terriglobales bacterium | reverse complement strand
GCGTTCGCATCGCGCTGCTCGCACCCGGCATGATAAAAAGTAGGGTGCCCATGAGCAAGTTCGACGACCTGGTCCCCGAGTACGTACGTTCCCTTCCCGGGTACGTGCCGGGGAAACCGGCGAGGCAGGCGGAAGCCGAGAGCGGCGTGAGGGCCATCAAGATGGCCTCCAACGAAAACCCCTTCGGCCCCTCGCCCAGGGCCATGGCCGCCATGGCGCAGGCCGTCACCCAGGTCAATCTCTACCCTGACAACGAGACCTCTCAACTGCGCATCCGGCTGGCCGAACTGCACGGCCTGGGCTCCGAGCAGGTGATGGTCACCAACGGCTCGACCGCCTTCCTGAACATCATCGCGCGGACCCTCTTGCGGCCGGGGCTGAACGCGGTCACCAGCGAGCGCTCCTTCATCGTGTATCCGCTGGTCACGGGCGCCGCCGGGGCGCGTCTGGTGACTGTCCCCATGCGGGACGATACCTTCGACCTGGACGGCATCCTGGCAGCCATCGACCAGAACACCCGCCTGGTCTTTCTCGCCAATCCCAACAATCCCACGGGGACGCTGGTGGACGCGGCGGCGGTGGACCGTTTCGTGGAGCGCGTGCCCGAGCACGTCACCGTCATCCTCGACGAGGCCTACAGCGAGTTTGCCTACGACTTCGCCGCCCGGCGGGGGCTGGAGTACACGCATTCGCTCGACTACGTCCGCCAGGGACGCAACGTTGTGGTACTGCGCACGTTCTCCAAGGCACAGGGGCTGGCCGGCATCCGCGTCGGCTACGGCTTCGCCTCGGCGACCATGGTCGGTTACTTCGCGCGGTTAAAGATCCCGTTCGCGGTGTCGGCGGTCGCCGAAGCCGCGGCGCTGGCCGCGCTCGACGATACCGAGCACATCCGCAGGACCGTCGAGAACAACCGCCTAGGCGCCGAGTTCCTGCTGCTGAAGTTCCGCGAGATGGGGATACGCGCCGTACCGACCTTCTCGAATTTCATTTACTTCGAGGTGGGCGAGGATGCGCCCGCGGTCGCCAAGCGCATGCAGTCTGAAGGCGTGGTCATCCGGCCGCTCACCGGCCAGTGGGGCGCGCCGCGCGCCCTGCGCGTCACCATCGGCACTCCCGAGCAGAACCAGCGATTTACCGAGGCGCTGGCCAGGTCGCTGGCCGGCGCCCCCGCTACGAAGTAGTTCTCCGCGTCCTCTGCGAGGTCTCTCTGCGACCTCTGCGGTCAAGATCTTGTTCCTGGAGTCAGGCGGGATCTTTCATGCGCGCCGCCGCGTGCTCGTGGGCTTCGGCCGGGAACATCGGCAGTCGCGCCGCGCCGTACAGTCCGGCATCGCTTCCCAGCAGCGCCCGTGTGATCACCGTCTTGCGGCTCGACGTGCCGTCGTTGGTGGCGGCGTAGACGAACGAGCGCCGCTTCACCTCCTCCAGCATGGCAGGCGCGAAGGCGTCCCAGGCGCTGCAGACGCCGCCCCCGATCACGAACATCGGCAGGTTGAAGATGTTCACCAGGTCGGCGACCACGATGCCGAGCGCCTGGCCCACGCGCCGGAAGATCTCCTGCGCGGCCCGGTCGCCCTGCACGGCCATGTTGTAGACGAACTTGGCTCCGACCTCCGGCTCGCCTTCGGCAGCGCGCTGCAATCCAGGCGCACGTCCGGAGGCGATGGCTTCGCGCGCCATGCGGGTGATGGCCGTGGCCGAGGCGAACTGCTCCACGCAGCCGCGATTGCCGCAGCCGCACGGCGGGCCCTCGGGCTCGACGGTGATGTGCCCCAGTTCCGCCGCCATGCCCTTCATGCCGTGCCACACTCGCCCACGCAGCACGATGCCGCCGCCCACACCGGTGCCCAGTGTGAGCATGCAGATGTCGTCGCAGTCGCGACCGGCGCCCAGCCACTTCTCGCCCAGCGCGGCGCAGTTGGCGTCGTTCTCCAGGATCACGGTGGCGCCGAGGCGCCGCTCGATCTCGTCGCGCACCGGGTAATCGTGCCAGCCGGGCAGGTTCGGCGACTCGCGCAGCATGCCGGTCTCCATGTCGATGATCCCGGGAACGCCGATGCCGATCCCCATCAGCTCGCCGTCGACATTGGCGGCGACGGCGCGGATGGCGCGGGTCATCTCGTCGATGACCACGTCGCGGCCGCGCACTACCGCGGTGCCGGTGGTCAGCTGCTCCAGCAGCTTGCCCTGCTCGTCCACGGCGGCGATGCGCAGGTTGGTGCCGCCGAGGTCCACTCCGATGGCGAAGGCTGTCATGGTTGCAGAGTTTAGATTACAGCAGGGTGTTTGTGGTGGCCCTATGGAAGGCAAAAGGAAAAAGGCAAAAGGGCTGACGGCTAAGAGCTAACGGCTATCTTTGACAACGAGGACAGTAGTGAGAGCTGCGTCCCGCGATGACCACGCGCTTGATCTGCGCCTTGCAGAGCAGGCAAGGCTCGCCTTCGCGGCCGTAGACGCGGTGGTCGAACTGGAACAGGCCTTCCGCGCCGTCGGCGTCGACATAGTCGGAGATCGAAGAACCGCCGGCCGCGATGGCCTCGTTCAGCACCTGCTGCAGCCCGTCGTAGAGCTTGCGTAGCTCGGCGCGGGTAAGCGAGGCGGCCCGGCGACGCGGGCGGACGCCGGCGCGGAAGAGCGATTCGTCGGCGTAGATGTTGCCCACGCCGCTCAGCAGCTTCTGGTTGAGCAGCGCGCTCTTGATGGGCGTCTTGCGGGCGCGGAACAGGTTGGCGAAGAGCTCGAAGCCGACATCGAGCGGCTCGCTTCCCGGCGCTTTGAATCCCTGGTGAACGGCCAGACGGCCGAAGCGGCGCGGATCCACGAACCGCACTTCTCTTCCCGACTCCAGCTTCAGGATGGCGTGCGTGTGCTTCTCCACCGGATGCTCCGGCCTCGCGACGACAAGATTCCCGGTCATGCCGAGGTGCACGATGAACTGTGCCGCAGCGGAAGCCTGCTCCCGTCGACCGTGGACCGTCGACCGTCGACCCAGATCCATGACCAGGTGCTTCCCCACCCTGCGCACCCGCTCGATGCGCGCGCCCTCGAGCGTGCAGACGATCTCGCGGGCGGGAGATTTCAGCGGCTCCGGCTTTTCCCCCAGCCACACGGACGCGATGCGTTCCCCGCGGACGCGCTGGTCCAGGCCGCGCGCGATGGTCTCCACCTCGGGCAGTTCGGGCACCGAAGCAGTTTACAGGCGCCCCTCGGCCCCGTGGTATGATGTTCTGTAATCCTTTCCCGTATTTTCCCCAGTGTTTTTCAGGCCAGGCAAGAACTGCGGGCTAGGACTGCGCCAAAGCAAGCTTGGAGCGCGAGTGAACAAAGGCAAAACTGCGGTCATCGTCGGCGCCCAGTGGGGCGACGAGGGCAAGGGCAAGATCGTCGACGTCCTGTCGGAGAACTTCTCGGTGGTGGCGCGTTACGCCGGCGGGCACAATGCCGGGCATACGGTCATCATCAAGGACAAGAAGTTCGTGCTGCAGCTGATCCCCTGCGGCATCCTGCGCAAGGGCTGCCGGGCGGTGATCGGCAACGGGGTGGTGCTCGACCCGGTGGCGCTGCTGAAGGAAGTCGGCGCCCTGCGCGAGGCAGGCGTACACGTGGACGGCAACCTGTTCGTCAGCAGCCGCGCCCACGTCATCCTGCCCTACCACCGCATGATCGAGCTGGCGGCGGAGAACGCCCCCGGGCGCGTGAAGATCGGCACCACCTCGCGCGGCATCGGGCCGGCCTACGAGGACAAGATGGGCCGCCGCGGGCTGCGCGTGGCCGACCTGCTGGACAAATCGCTGCTGCGCACCCACATCGAGAACGCCTGCCGCGAGAAGAACATGATCGCGCACGCGTTGTTCAACACGGAGCCGCTGGATGCCGACGCGATTTACGAGGAGTACGCGGCCATCTCCGAGAAAGTGGCGCCGTTCGTGGCCGACACCGCGCTGCTGCTGAACAAAGCACTCGAAGGCGGCGAGTCAGTGATGTTCGAGGGCGCGCAGGGCACCATGCTTGACATCGACCACGGCACTTACCCCTTCGTCACCTCGTCGAGCGCCACCTCGGGCGGCGCGGCCACGGGGACGGGCGTGGCGCCCAACGCCATCCAGACCGTCATCGGCGTCACCAAGGCCTACACCACGCGCGTGGGCGGCGGGCCCTTCCCCACCGAACTGCACGACGACATCGGCGAACGGGTCCGCACCAAGGGCAAGGAATTCGGCGCGGTGACCGGGCGGCCGCGGCGCACCGGATGGCTCGACCTGCCGCTGCTGCGCTACTCCAAGATGATCAACGGCATCGACTGGCTGGTGGTCACCAAGCTGGACGTGCTCGACGACCTCGCGGAAGTGCCCATCTGCGTCGGCTACAAGGTGAACGGCAAGAAGACGGCGGAGATCCCGGCGCACGCCTCCGGCTACGACCGCATCGAGCCGGTGTACGAGACGCTGCCGGGCTGGAAAACGCCGACCGAGGGCGTCACCGACTTCGAGAAGCTGCCCAAGCAGGCGCGCGAGTACCTGAAGTTCATCGACCGCGAGCTGGGAGTGAAGATCGGCATGATCTCCACCGGCCCGGGCCGCGACCAGACCATGATGCTGCCGGAGTTCGAGGCGGCGCTGCGCAGCCAGCCCAAGCCAGCGGCAAAAAGAGCTTAACTTCACTTCCGCGGATCACGCGGATAGACGCGGATCGACGATGGTCATTCTCGCAGTCTCTTGGAAGGCAAACTCTGGGAAAGAGGCTGAAGTCGAGCGCCTGTTCCAGGTGCTGCAGGCCGAATCGCGCAAAGAGCCCGGATGCCTGCTGTACGTAGTGCAGCGCCATCGCGAGGACCGCGGGCGCTTTTTCGTCTACGAGCAGTACAAGGATTACCCGGCGCTGGAGGCACATCGTGGAACCGCACACTTCCAGAGGTACGCCAAGAACGAGCTGCCGCAGGTAGCGGAACGTCTTTCGGCAGACCTCTACGACCCCATCTAGACGCGTGCAGCAAAAGGGTGGAGCAGCGCTTTAGCGTTGCAACAAACGGCAAGAAGAAGGAAACGGCTTTAGCCGCTGAGGGAAGTACCTCAGGGGCTAAAGCCCTGGCTTTCTTGCCGGCTGGAATGCAGGGCCCAAGCCCTGCGCCACCGTGCTACGTCTTGCGGTCGGCGATGAGCGTGCCGCCGCGGGCGAAGTCCTCCTTGGGGACCTCGACCAGGACGACGGTGATGGCCTCGCGGTTGGCGTTGCACTCTTCCACCAGCGCGTCGGTCACGCGGGTGACCAGCTTCCGCTTCTGCTCGATGCTGCGGCCCTGCAAGAGGGTGATCTGAACGTGGGGCATGGAGAGATCCTTCGCTTCGCTCAGGATGATCGCGGCGGACTCCCGCCAAGCGCGATCACTTCGCGAGTTCGTACCCCGCGAAGAAGTAGCTGACCTCGAAGCGGGCGGTGTCCTCGGCGTCGGAGCCGTGGACGGCGTTGGCCTCGATGCTGCTGGCGTACTTCTTGCGGATGGTGCCCTGCTCGGCGTTGGCCGGGTTGGTGGCGCCCATCAGCTTGCGCCAGCTGGCGATGGCGTCTTCCTGCTTCTCCAGCGTCATGACCACGATGGGCCCGCTGGACATGAACTTGGTGAGTGACTCGAAGAACGGCTTGCCGGCGTGCACGGCGTAGAAGCCTTCCGCCTGCTCCTTGGTGATGTGGAGCATCTTCATGCCCACGATGTGAAAGCCGTTGTGGACGATCATCTGGACGATCTCGCCGTGCACATGCTTCTTCACGGCGTCGGGTTTGATGATGGCGAGGGTTCTCTGCAAAGTCTTCATTCGCTCGTGGATTCCCTTTCTTTCTCGGTACTCGGTACTCGCAACTCGGTACTAGACTTTCGCGTGCGCTCCCATGGCGGCGGCGACGGTCTCGCCGATCTCCGCCGGGGTCCTGCAGACGCGGATGCCGGCGGCGGTCAGCGCTTTCATCTTTTCGGCCGCGGTGCCGTGACCGCCGGAGATGATGGCGCCGGCGTGCCCCATGCGGCGCCCCGGAGGCGCGGTCTGCCCGGCGATGAACGACACCACCGGCTTGCTGACGTGCTTCTGGATGTACTCGGCGGCCTGCTCCTCGGCGTTGCCGCCGATCTCACCGATCATCACGATGGCCTCGGTCTTCGGGTCCTTCTGGTAGAGCTCCAGCGCGTCTATGAAATTGGTGCCGATGATGGGGTCGCCGCCGATGCCGAT
>CAYTPH010000071.1:0-10961 GCA_964439635.1 uncultured Terriglobales bacterium | reverse complement strand
GTCCTTCGACTTTGCGGCTGGTCCGCTGCGCGGACCCGCCGCTTCGCTCAGGATGACAATCACCAAGACCGCCCCACTCCGTGGGGCTCTCATCTCGATGCAAGCTATAGGTCCTCACGCTTGTCCCTCCGGGACTGCGCTCAGGATGACAAGGTCGGGGAAGCTGCTTAGCTGAGTGGGCGGGCGTGGATGACGCTGAGGAAGGTCACCAGCCACAGCACGATGCAGACCTGGAGCGGGCGGTCGGTCCAGACCAGCTCGGTGGGATTGTCTCCCTGGTCGCGAACGTGGATCAGGTAGAGATAGCGCAGCAGCCCATACACCACGAAGGGCAGCGTCAGGATCAGGTTCTCGCCGAACTTGTGCGTGGTCTCGGGGGCGACGGTGTAGAGGCCGTAGCAGACGATGCAGCTGGCGGCCAGGACGGCGTTCATCTGATCGATGAATTGCAGGCTGTACTCGGCCAGGACGGGGCGGTGCTGGTGGGAGTTGGCCCCGAGCTGCTTGATCTCCTGGCGGCGCTTGGTGAAGCCGAGGAACAGGGCCAGGAACGAGGTGGTGAGCAGCAGCCAGTTGGAGAGGCGGATGTCCACGGCGGCGCCGCCGGCCACCACCCGCAGCAGGAAGCCGAGGGAGATGACCATCACGTCGAGGATGACCATGCGCTTCAGCAGGGTCGAGTAGAAGAGCTGCAGGACAGCGTAGCCGCCGAGCACCACCAGGACCATGCGGTCGACGAAGGCGGCGAGCCCGAAGCCCAAGGCAGCCAGGATGACGGCCAGGGTGAGGGCGAAGGGGACGCTGACCTCCGCGGCGGCGAGCGGACGGGTGGCTTTCTTGGGGTTCTGGCGGTCGCTCTCGATGTCGCGCCAGTCGTTCCAGATGTAGGAAGCGCTGGAGGCCAGGCAGAAGGCGACGACGGCCAGACCGGCTTGCAGCCAGGCGGCCGGGTTCCACATGGGAGGAGTGAAGGCGAGCGGCGCCAGCACGAAGCCGTTCTTCACCCACTGGTGGGGCCGGAGGAGGCGGAAGAGCGCCGACACCGGGGAGCGCCGCGGCACCGGCTGCCCGGCCGCGGTTTCTACTGCGAGCTTGGTGCCAGTCGCCTTGCCGTCGCCCACGTGCAGGATTCTCCAGTGTTGATGCGGGTCTTAGAGTACCACGGGGTGGGGCGGCGACGGCCGGTATCGAGACCTTAACCCGGCGGATACGCCGATAAAGCGCGGCGGGAAGCCGGACCAGCGAGTGATAATGTATACGGCACCATCCATGGAGACAGGTCTGACGGCCCGGCTGGGGCGGTTGCAGAAGAAGGGCAAGCTGCAGGTGCGCGCGGCGGCCCTGCCCTGGCCGCTCTCGGCAGGACAGATGGCCGTGGTCGGGGTTTCGTCGCTGGGGGTGGGGCTGTCGCCCATCCTGCCGGCGACGGTGGCGTCATTCGCCACGGTCGTAGCGGCGTTTGCCCTCCGGAACCGGGTCAGCCAGATGGAGTGGCTGATGGCGGCGGCGGTGGTGATGGTGATCGGAACGGCCGCCGGCAGCCTGGCGGAGCGCTCCATGAAGTGCTCGGACCCGCGCTGGTTCATCCTGGACGAAGTGGTTGGACAGTTGATGTTCTTTGGCGTCTTCGCGCCGACGCTGCTGAGCTGCGCGGCCGGGTTGGTGCTGTTCCGCGTGTTCGACGTCCTGAAGCTGCCCCCGGCGGAGCAACTGGAAGGCCTGCACGGAGGCTGGGGAATCATGCTGGACGACGTGGCCGCAGGAATCTATGCGACGGCGGTCTGGTTCGTGGTGATCAGGGCGGCAGCCTGGGCGGGGATCGGCTGAGATGCAGCGCTTCGTAAAAGAGCGGTTGGGGGGATGGGGACGGTTCCCGGTGGAACCGTGCCACGTCTATCGTCCGGAGAAGCGAGCGGAACTGCCGGAGATCCTGGGCAGCGGGCAGCAGCCGAGCTACATCTCCCGCGGCCTGGGGCGAAGCTACGGCGACCCGGCCATTAATAAGGACGCGGGAGTGATCTCGCACCTGGCGCTGAACCGCTTCCTGGCGTTCGACGAGAGCACCGGCGACCTGGAGTGCGAGGCGGGCGCCAGCCTAGCGGAGATCCTGGAGTTCGCCGTGCCGCGCGGCTACTTCCTGCCGGTCACGCCGGGAACGAAGTTCGTTACCCTGGGCGGAGCCATCGCCGCCGACGTCCACGGCAAGAACCACCACCGCGACGGGACCATCGCTAACCACATCGGCAGCTTCCGGCTGCTGACGCCGACGGGAAGCGTGCTGACCTGCTCAGCCAGCGAGAACACCGACGTCTACTGGGCGACGATGGGCGGCATGGGGCTCACGGGCATCGTGCTGAGCGCGACGCTGCGGCTGCGCCGGGTGGACTCGGCGTTCGTACTGGTGGACTACCTGAAGGCGAAGAACCTGGACGCGGCGCTGGAGGCCTTCGAAGTGAGCGACCGCGATTACCGCTACTCGGTGGCGTGGATCGACTGCCTGGCCGGCGGAGGCGCCCTCGGCCGATCGGTGCTGATGCGCGGCAACGATGCCCCGCGGGAACGGTTGCGCGTCCGCGATCCACTGAGAGTGGCCGGCCCGCCGCGCTGGAACATGCCGGTGGAGCTCCCGGGAATGGCGCTGAACCCGCTCAGCATCGGCCTGTTCAACAAGCTGTTCTATCTGAAGCACCGCAACCTGACCGGGCAAGTGGTGCACTACGAGCCGTTCTTCTACCCGCTGGACATGATCGCCGACTGGAACCGCATGTACGGGCGGCGTGGATTCGTCCAGTACCAGGCGGTCTTCCCGCTGGCGAACGGACGCGCGGGACTGGTCGAGGTGCTGGAGGCGCTGGTGAGGTCGAAACGAGCGTCGTTCCTGGCGGTGCTGAAGCGGTTCGGCGATGCCAACCCAGGGCCGCTGTCGTTCCCCACGAAGGGCTACACGCTTTCGCTCGACATCCCGAATTCGGCCGGGCTGGTGCCCTTCCTCCACGGGCTGGACACAGCGGTGTTGCGGCACGGCGGCCGCGTCTACCTGGCCAAGGACGCGGCGCTGACCGCGGAGTCGTTCGCCGCGATGTACCCGAGGGCGGAGGAGTTCCGCGCCATCCAGCGGAGGCTGGATCCGGAGGGACGGTTGGCGTCGTCCCTGGCGCGGCGTGTGGGGCTGGTCGCGGCAGAGGTCAGGCAGGCGGCGGGGGTGGCATGGGCAACGTCCTGATCCTGGGCGCCACGTCGGGGATCGCACGAGCGGTGGCGGCGGAGCTGGCACGCGGCAAGCACGACCTGGTGCTGGCCGGGCGCGACCTGCCGGAGCTGCAGGCCATGGCCACCGACCTTTCACTGCGCCACGGGGTGAAGGCGCGCACGCTGCAGATGGATTTCCTGGACTTCGGATCGCACGAGCGCGGACTTCGGCCGGTGCTGACAGCGGACGGGATCAGCGGCGCGGTGGTCTGCTTCGGCTACCTGGGGGACCAGAAGCTGGCGCAGACGGATTTTGCCGAAGCGCGGCGCATCCTGGACACCAACTTCACTGCCTGCGTCTCGGTGTGCAACCTGCTGGCCCACCACTTCGAGCAACGGCGGACGGGGTTCCTGTGCGTGCTGTCGTCGGTGGCGGGTGACCGCGGACGGCAGAGCAACTACACCTACGGCGCGGCCAAGGGCGCATTGAGCCTCTATCTGCAAGGGCTGAGAAACCGCCTTTTCCCTGCCGGCGTGCGGGTGATCACCGTCAAGCCGGGCTTCGTGAACACCAAGATGACCTACGGCAAGGAGGGGATGTTCCTGGTGGCGGAGCCGGAGGCGGTGGCCCGCGGCATCGTGAAGGCCATCGAGCGCGGCGCCGACGTGGTGTACCTGCCGTTTTTCTGGCGATGGATCATGCTCATCATCCGCAGCATCCCGGAGCGCGTGTTCAAGCGCATGAAGCTCTGACGTGAGCCTTCCCCTCGACCCCACCGCGCTCGACCTGTGGCTGACCCGGCTGCTGACCGGCCTGACCGGAAACCGGCTGCTGGACCTTTCCATCCAGAGCGGGGAGCGGCACAGCGTGCTGGGCGGGCTGTGGTTCGCGCTGGCGGTGTTCCTGCTGTGGGTGGAGGCAACGAAGAAGGCCGACGCGGCGGTGCGGCGTCGCATCCTGACCATCGTGCTGGGGACGCTGCTGGCCGCGGGCGTCAGTGACCTGCTGACCAAGCTGTTCCAGTGGGGGCCGCCGCGGAACCATGCGGCGCTGGCCCAGCTATACCCGCGTTACTGGGACCCGATCGAGAACCCGAACTCCTTCCCCAGCCAGTCGACCACCATCTTCGCGGCAGTGGCCGCGGGGGTGTACTCGCTGCGCAAACGAGCGGGCGTCCTGCTGTGGGTGGCGGTGGCGCTGGCCGGCGCCCTGCCGCGCATGTACATCGGGGGGCACTGGCTGAGTGACGCGCTGGTGGGCGCGGCTTTGGGCATCGGCGGATACCTCCTGGCCCGCTGGCTGGAGCCGCGGCTGGCGCCGGCGACCGCCCGCGTGGAGGGGGCGCGATGGGGCGCGGCGGCGCTCAACGTCGTGGTCTTCCTGTTTGTCTGGCAGGTGACGGTGGGCTTCCGAGAGGCGGTGTGGATCAAGCGTGCCATCCCGTACTTCATTCGCTAACCGGGGACGCGAAAGGCTCCGGTACAATCGAAGCAACTCTCTCATGACCTCCGGTCCTACTACCCAGCCCGCCACCGCCCTCCGCGTAGAACCCTGGACGGACGCCGCGTCCTGGGATGCCTACGTGCAGCAGGCGGCCGGGGCTTCCAACTACCACCAATGGGGCTGGAAGGCGGTGGTCGAGGAGACCTTCGGGCACCGCACGCACTACCTGGCGGCGACGGCCAACGGCGCCATCCGCGGCGTGCTGCCGCTGGTGGAGATGAAGAGCGTGCTGTTCGGGCACTTCCTGATCTCCATGCCGTTCTTCAACTACGGCGGCGTGCTGGCCGACACCCGCGACGCGCAGGACGCGCTGCTGGCGAAGGCGGCGGAGACCGCCGGCAACAGCGGCGCCAGGCACATCGAACTGCGCCAGGGGAACGCGCTGGAAAGCGCGTGGCAACTGAGCACGGCCAAGGTGGCGATGGTGGTGCCGGTGAACAAGCCGCCGGCGGAGATCATGGCCAAGCTGAGCTCGCGGCTGCGCAACAAGATCCGGCACTCGCAGAAGCATGGCCTGGAGGTGAAATGGGGCGGCGCCGAGGCGGTGGAGGACTTCTACCCGGTGTTCGCGGAGAACATGCGCAACCTGGGCACGCCAGTCTATTCGAAGAGCCTGTTCCTGAACGTCTGCCGCCACTTCCCCGAGCAGACAAAGATCATGACGGTATGGGACGACCACACGCCGGTGGCGGCGACACTGGTCACGGCCTTCCGCAAGTTCGTGGAGCTGCCGTGGATCGCCTCGACCGAGGCGGCGCGCAAGCACTACTCCACCTACCTGCTGTACTGGACGGCGCTGGAGTGGGCGTCGCAGAACGGGTACGAGGCGGTGGACCTGGGGCGCTGCACGCCCGGCGGCGGCACGCACCAGTTCAAGCAGCAGTGGAACGCGCAGGAGGTGCCGCTCCACTGGTATTACTGGATGGCGGCGGGAGTGCCGATGCCGCACCTGCGTCCCGACAATCCCAAGTACCGGCTGGCGATCAACGTGTGGCAGCGGCTGCCGCTGTGGCTGGTGAACCGCATCGGGCCGCCCATCGTGCGGTCGATCCCTTAAGTCGAAGACCCCGCCGGGACCGACATCGCTTCCTTCTCCGCCTGCGAGCAGCGGCGTTCCAGGCAGCAACCCTTCTCCCACAGGTGCGGGCGGTTGGCCCAGATGTCGCGCGGGCGCTGCGTCTTGATGTTCCCTACGACGTCGGCGCCGGAGCAGACGCGCACGTCCCCGTTGGCATGAACTTGGAAGAAGCCCAGGGCGGAGCAGATGGCCTTGCGCTCGTGGGCGGTGTGGCCCTGGGTGACGACGCGCATAGCGTCGGGATTGCGGAAGTACGGGATCATCACTTCCAGCTGGTCAATGCTATTGGCGATGTGCGCGCCTTCGCGCTTCATCTGGATAAGGCGCTCGACCGCGGCGACGGCCCTGGCGGCATCGTTGGGCCAGTTGTCGCTGTGCTCGAACCAGCGCGGGTCTTCGGGCGTGTTGTAGTTCTGTTCGATGGGCTGGTAGAAGACCTCGACGCCGGGCTGGGTGGCGAAGCGGGCGACCTCGGCGACGTCGTCGAGGTTGTGGCGCATGATGACCGTCTTGAGCAGGATGGAGAAATCGAGGCCCTTCTCGCGGCGGACGCGCTTGAGGGTCTCGAGGGTGGCGCTGGTCTTCTCGAAGAAGCGCTCGCGGCCGCGGATCCTGGTGTGGGTGTCGCCCAGGCCGTCGAGGGAGATGGTGACGCGCCAGGGGTTGGCGAGGGCAAGCTGCTCGATCTTGGATTGGTCGTCCCAGTAGCCGTGCGTCAGGATCTCCAGGAAGAGGCCGGAGCGGGAGCCGTGCGCCACCAGGTCGAGGGTGAAGGGCTTGAGCAGGGCTTCGCCGCCGGTAAGGCAGACGTGCACCGGGCCGAGCCACCGGCGCAGGTCGGTGAGGGCGGCTTTCCACTGGTCGGCAGTGGGGGAGTCCTCGCGGCCCTTGTTCTTCCAGATGTCGCAGTGAACGCAGCGGGCGTTGCAGAGCTCGGTGAGCAGGAAGGCGATCCAGGTGGGGCGGCACCAGGTGGCGAAACGGCCGCCGGCGAAGGTGCGCAGACGGTAGTTGGCCCCGTCGTAGACACGCTTGTACATCCATGCTAGCTTCGCCATCGGGGTCTCCCCAGTACCGCAAGCAGCTGGCATGCCGCCGGAGCCCAGCTTCCCTCCCCCTAAGCGGCTGAGCACCTGTGAGTTAGCAGAGCGTATTGTAGCTGACTTGGAAAAGCCCGGGGGGAGTGCAAGCGTTTGCGGTGGGAGTGCCCGGGGAAGTCCACATTAGGGCGGTTCGACCAGGGATGAAGAGCCCGGCCACAGTCTTGTCGTTCCTCGATCTGAAGCCCTGCAAGTACGGATCGATGGAGGAGTACACCATCTTCCTGTCGCGGGCGCTGCGGGAACGCGGGACGCGTAGCGTGGTGGCGTTCGCCTCCGAGCCGATCGAGGCGCTGCGGGAGGCGTTACGGGCGGAAAGCGCCGTCGTGGAGGTGGTCGAGCCGGGGCCGCGGGCGCGGGTCTACAAGCGGCTATGGCAGCTGATGCGGCGGTACGCGCCGGAGGTGGTGCACTTCCACTTCTTCGAGCAGTTCTCGGTGCTGCCGGTGCTGTCGCGGCTGGCGGGGCCGAAGCTGATGGTCTTCACCGACCACGTGCGCTTGCCGCAGCAGCTGCCGGCGCCGACGAAGATCCAGTTGAAGGCGTGGGACGCCATGCTGGCGCCGATGACGCGGGTGCGCCTGCTGACACCCTCGCACCACATGAAGAAGGTGCTGGTGGAGCACTACCAGGTCTCCCCCGGGATCGTGCAGGTGGTGCACAACGGGGTGAACGCGCGGCGTTTCCGCGGCGGGGATTCCCGCGAGGAAGCACGAAGAACGCTGGGGCTGGCGGCGGGGGCGCCGGTGATCGCGGCGGTGGCGGCGCTCATCCCGGAAAAGGGTCTGGACACGCTGCTGCAGGCGGCGGCGCAAGTGCTGCGCCGGTTCGCGGAGGCTCGCTTCGTGCTGGTGGGAGAAGGAGGCTCGGAGGGGGAACTGCGCACCCTGGCCAAGGAACTGGGCATCGCGGAAGCGGTCTGGTTCGCAGGGCTGCGCTCAGACGTGGAGACGTTCATGCGCGCCGCAGACGTGGTGGCGGTGCCGTCGGTGTGGCAGGAACCGGCCGGCCTGGCGACGCTGGAAGCGATGGCATCGGCGCGGCCGGTGGTGGCCAGCCGCATCGGAGGGATCCCGGAACACGTGCAGGACGGCAGCACCGGGATCCTGGTGACTCCGGGGGCGGTGGAGGAGTTCGCCGGAGCGATCATCCGGCTGCTGGAAGATCCCGCGCTGGCGGGCCGCATGGGAGAGGCTGGGCGCGGGCGTGTGGAAAGGGAGTTCTCCATGGAACGGTGGGTAGAGGACACGCTGGCGATCTACGCCGGCGCACTGCGCCCGACGAAGCCGGCCAACGCGTGATCAGCGCGGCGGGTCGGTTGCGGAGACCAGGGCCACTCCTTCGGCCAGGTGCAGGGCGATGCGGGTGATGGGCGGGCCGAGCTTGCCGCTGGGATAGAGCACACGATAGGTCCCGCCGAGATCGTAGGCGGCGCTGGGAGCGCCGAAATCCTTGAAGTTGGAGGCGTCCCAGTCGTAGCGGGTGCGGAACAGCAGCATCGCCTTGCCGTAGTTGCGGCGGTAGATGCGGTACTTCTGGCCGGCGGAATCCGTCTCGTTCTCCTTCCAGACGAAGTAATCGCCGGTGGGCTGTCCGAGGTCGAACTCCTGCGCCTTGATCCAGAAGGTGGACATCGGCGCCCAGCGGTGGGCCTGGATGAAATAGGTGGAGTTGCCCTGCCGCGCCATCCAGTAGGACGCCAGGCTGTACATGGAGTGCCGGTCGGCCTTAGTGGCATAGTTGCCGGCAGTGAAGGTCGGGAACTTAGGAGTGTCGAGCGAGGTCTGCGCCAGGATGAACACCTTGCCCTTGTCGGCCAGCGCCTTGGCCATGTCCCAGATGCGGGCCTCGCCCTTGCCGGAGTAGGTGGCTTCCTCGCTGGAAAAGATCTCGGTCAGCAGGCCGTCGGCGGCCACGCCGACCTGGATGACGCCGTCGGTGGCGTAGTTGGCGGTGTTGGGATAGAAGAGCGAGCGGCCGCTGCTGACGCGCTTCATCTCACGCGCAACCTCGGAGAAGAGGCCGGAGAGGTCGCGGAAGTAGCCGCCGCCGCGGACGTACTCCTCTTTGGTCTGGTTGCCGAACTCGGCGATGCGTCCGCCCTTGCCGGCCTTGGGGATGGAGATGCTTTCGGCCAGTTCGGGAGCGCCGATCTCGTCGATGAAGATGCCGTCGAAGTGGGCCTTGCCGCCCTGGGTGATGTCGCGGACGCTGCGGGCCTTCATGTACGACCGGGTGCAGGGGTCGGCCCAGTTATAGACGAAGCGGGCGGTGCCCCACATCTTGCCGCGCACCCGCGCGTCCTTGCGCACGGCGGCGGTCCCGCCCTTCCAGCCGCGGACGGTGATCTTCTGGCCTCCGGCTTCGGCCTCGGTGTCGTCGAAGTAGTGCAGGTAGGCGTTCTCGGGATCGAGGCCGAGCTTGGAGCAGTGCGACTCCACGTCGCGCTCCTCGGTGCCCGCGATGGCCGTCTCCATGAGCTGGTACTTGACGTAAAAGAAGTCGGGCTTGCGTTCCTTGATGCCCTGGAAGTGGTCCTGGCCGTGGGCCATGTCAAGGTGATCGATCTCGAACCGCCATTCGGCCTCGGTGGTAGGCACCGCTACCCCGTTCAGCGAGCCGTAGGTCAGCGTGGAAGGAAAGTGGTGCGACTGGGGACCGCCGCTCACCTGGGCGGAGGCGGAAGCAACGAGGGCGAGGAGCAGCGCGATGGCACGCATGGTGGTCTCAGCCGGTGCTGTCCTTACGATACGCGTAAACGAACAGGGCCTGGAACTCGGCGCGGCGGAAAGGGGTGCGGAGCGAGGCCTGGAGCTGGTAGCCGAAGCCGGCGCGCTCCAGGGCCGCCAGGAAGCCTGCCAGCTTGTCGTCGCCCGGGCGGACGTGGTGGTGGTACTCGATGGCCATCTCGCGGATGCGCGAGAGCTTGCCGGAGGAAGCCAGCTCGGCGATGACCTGGTCCTCCACGCCTTCGATGTCCATCTTCAGGAAGTCGACGTCGCTCTCCACGTAGCGCGAGAGCACGGTGGCCTCCACGTTGGTGACCTCGGGCCGGTCCAGACCCTCAGGGACCAGGCTGTTGACGGTGGAGCCTGCCATGCGCGGGTTGAAGTAGAACGGGAGCGTGCCGGCAGCATCTGAGAGTGCCTTATTGACCAGTTCGACGCCGTCCAGCCGGTTCTCCACGACGTTGCGGGAGAGCATGGCGAACAGGCGGGGGTCGGGCTCGAAGACCACGACCCTGGCTTGCGGGTAAAGCCACTTGAAGTAGAGCACCGACATGCCGATGTTGCCGCCGCAGTCGAGGATGAGCGGCGCGGACGTCCGGGCACGGAAGTAGTAAACGTCGGTAGCGAAGATCTCCTCGAAGAGCAGCACGAAGGTGCTGTACTCGAAGAAGTGCACGGTGAAGCCGAAGATGCGCTCCCGCAGCGGCTTCCTGCGGAACAACGATGCCAGGCTGAGCCTGCAGCGGATGCGGAGGTAGGCGCGGAGCACGGCGCCACGGTGCTGGGGCGCGGAGAAGCGCCAGATGCCTGCCAGGTTGCCGGCAAACGCGATGAAAGAGGACAGCAAGGCCGCTCCAGAAAGTGGGGCGGCAGTATAGCCCAGGGCATCGGCGGACGCGTGTTCCTCGTTTACAATGCGCTTTCACCCAAAGCAGGCCGGTAGCGCGGCGCCCCCATGCCGCACCTCCGAGCCGACACCGAATGGCGATCAAGATCAGCGTCATCTCCCCGACATACAACGAGGCGGAAAACGTTCCCGCGCTCATCGCGGCGCTGGAGTCGGCGCTGGAGGGGCAGGATTACGAGATCATCGTCGCCGACGACGATTCCCCCGACCGCACCTGGGAGCGGGTGGAGGAGATGGGGCGGCGCAACCCGCGGGTACGGAGCCTGCGGCGCACTGCAAATCGCGGTCTGAGCCCTGCGGTGGTGGAGGGCTTCGCCGCCGCTCGAGGCGAGTACGTCGCCTGCATCGACGCCGATCTGCAACACGACCCGGCGGTGCTGCCGCTCCTGGCCCGAGAACTGGAGAGCGGCGCCGACCTGGCCGTGGCCAGCCGCTACACCGCCGGCGGGGGCAC
>CAYTPH010000070.1:0-10988 GCA_964439635.1 uncultured Terriglobales bacterium | reverse complement strand
GACGAGGGGGGCGGGGAGGATGTACCAGAGGTCGAGGGGCGCGATCCAGGCGGCGAAGAAGTCGATGTCGCGAGGATCGTAGGGGCGGCCGTTGCTCTGGGTGGAGATCTTGTAAGCGGACTGATGGTAAAGGGATTGGGCAGACTTGACCTGGACGCGCAGGAGCGGGGCGCCGGGAGCAGGGGAGGTCCGGCCGGGGGCGCGGGCCTGAACAACGAAGTCGTACGGAGCGTTGCCGTAGGGCCGGCAGACGATGAAGCCGCGCTGCATGGCGCGCAGGGTGAAGGCGCACTCCGCCTCCGCGCCCTGGAGGACGTGAGGAACAGTGAGCATGGGGGAGTCCAGATTCGGGGATGGAAAATGGAACGGCCGGTCAGAGTGACCGGCCGTTTCTTCTAATACTCTAATTAGATTATAGCATAGTCAGAGGGGTAAAGTGACAACTGAAAGCGAACCCATATTCGACATGTTTTGAGGAGGATGGGAGGAATCGTGTAATTTCGCCGTATTGACAACCCAATCGTGAGGAGTAAAGCCAGGAACGCGCGCTCACGGCCGCCCGATTTCACCCTTTACTTTCAGTATGACAAATCGAGCAGGGTTGGATGCTACTTTTCCACAGATAAGTTTCGTGATTGGATTCAGGAGCTTAGGCAAGATTCGCCGTTTCTGAGGGCTTGACAAGGTTGCAATCGCCCGCTGAAGCGGGCTCTTCCATCATCTCGGGGTGCTGACCCAGCGCTTCGCGCCGAGCTACTTTCAAGCGCCCTTCGGGCTGAGGAGCCGCGCGCTTCCTTCAGCCCGATGGGGCGATCATCCAGAGCGAGGTCTTCTGCCGGAGTCGAAAGATTGCCCCGGGGGCGGCGGCATTGGACGACGCAGCGCCAGCGTCTACAATCCCTGCGCATTCCCGGGGGTGAACGTGAAGCTCTCAGTCTTCGTCGGGACCAGCCTGGACGGTCTTATCGCCAGGAAGAACGGCGCCTTTGACTTCCTGCCGGCGGACGGCGGCGAGCCCCACGGCTATGACGAGTTCATGGCCAGCGTAGACACCATCGTCATGGGGCGGAACACCTACGAAGTGGTCTGCGGGCTGGCGAGCTGGCCGTATGACGGCAAGCGCGTGGTGGTGCTCAGCCATCGTCCGCTTGCGGCGCATGCCGCGCCGGACGTCGAGCTGATGTCGGGCGAGCCTGCCGAAATCGCCTCCCAACTTGCTGGCCGCGGCGCCCGGCACGTGTACGTGGATGGCGGGGTGACGGTGCAGGAGTTCCTGCGCGCGGGGCTGGTGGACCACCTCACCATCACCCGTGTCCCGGTGCTGATCGGCGACGGCATCCCGCTGTTCGGCAGCCTGAAGGCGGATATCAAGCTGCGTCACCTGGGGACGCGGCAGTATCCCAGCGGTCTGGTGACCAGCGAGTACGAGGTCCTGCCGCCGAAGGGCCGATGACTCAGAAGAACCGCGTCACGCCCTCGGTGAGCACGTGCACTCGTTCGCTGACGCCTTTCTCGCGGGCGGCCAGGTGGAGGCGCTCGACCGGCTCGTGCATAGGCTCGTGGGACAGGCGGAAGCTGCCGAAATGCATCGGCACCATGGTGCGGGCGCCGAGGTCGAGGAATGCCTGAACCGCGTCCTCGGGGCTGGTGTGGACGTTGCGGAACGAGGGCGGGTGATAGGCGCCGATGGGCAGCAGCGCCAGCTCCGGGCGCAGACGCTGGCCGATCTCGGCGAAGCCTTCGAAGTAGGCGGTGTCGCCGGCGTGGTAGACGCTGTGCTTGCGCGAGCGCAGCACGTATCCGCCGTAGCCGCGGTGGAAGTCCTTGAGCATGCGCGCGCCCCAGTGCCGCGAAGGCACATGGGTGACGCTGACGCCATCCAGGTGAAAGCTCTCCCACCACTCCAGCTCGACGATGCGGGAGAATCCAAGGTCGGCGACCAGGTCGCGCACGTAGCGCGGTACCACGATGACCGGCGCATGGCCGCATTTCCGCCGGCTGGCGCGTGCAATGGCGCGCAGCGAAGCCCGGTGCAGGTGGTCGAAATGCGCGTGCGTGACCAGGACCAGATCGATGGGAGGCAGGTCGCGCACCCGCAGCCCGGGCTGGCGCACCCGCTTCAGTACGAACAGCCAGCGGGCGAAGTTGGGGTCCACCACCACGTTCTTGCCGCCGATCTGCAGGAAGAAGGCGGAGTGCCCGATGAAGGTCACGCCCAGGTCGCCGTTGGTGGTCAGGACAGGCTTGTGGACCTCGCCGGTGCGGCGGGTCATGGCCGAGTGGCGGACCAGGCGGGTGAATTGGCGGGCTTTCCGCCGCAGGGTGATGTTCAACATCGGCCTTCCATATTAGACGAGCCGCGCCTGCCCTGCGATGCCGAATACCGCAAAAACCTTGCCACGGATTTTCACGGATCTTCACGGATCAAGTCGGTTGGTCCTGCGTGAACATCCGTGCAGGTCCGTGGTAAGCCTTTCTCTCCTTGACCCCGCCGTAAGCGGTTGGTGTAATCGAAAGTCCGACAAGGAGTCATTCATGCGCGTTGCTTTCTTAGGTCTGGGCATCATGGGCGGTCCCATGGCAGCGAACCTGGCGAAGAAGGGCCACGAGGTCACGGTGTGGAACCGCACCCCGGGCAAGCAGGTGGAGGGCGCACGCTCGGCCGCTACTCCCGCCGAGGCTGCCGCCGGCGCCGAGGTGGTGTGGATCTGCGTCTCCGACACCGCCGCCGTCGAGCAGGTGCTGTTCGGCCCGGACGGCGCGGTGGAATCGCTGGCCGAGGGCATGATCGTGGTGGACTCCTCCACCATCTCGCCGTCGGCGACGCTGGAGTTCGCCGCGCGGGTGCGGGAGCGCGGCGCCGACTACATCGACGCGCCCGTCACCGGGTCGAAGATCGGAGCGGAGAACGCGCAGCTGATCTTCATCGCTGGCGGGGCGGAAGAAGCCCTTGAGCGCGCGCGGCCGCTGTTCGAAGCCATGGGGAAGGCCGTGGCCCGCATGGGCGACACCGGCAAGGGGCAGTCGGCCAAGCTGGCCATGAACCTGATGATCGCCCTCATCTACGAGGGCTTCGGCGAGGGCCTGACCCTGGCGTCCAAGCTGGGCGTGGAGCCGCAGCGGCTGGTGGAGCTGATCCAGATGTCCATGGTGCGCTCCGGCGTGGTGGACTACAAGGCGCCGTTCGTCCTGAAGCACGATTTCTCGCCCAACTTCCCGCTGCGCCTCATGCGCAAGGACATCCACCTGACGCTGGACGCCGCCCGCGAGGCCCGGGTGAAGCTGCCCGGCCTGGAGACGGTGCAGGAGATCTACGACATCGCCCAGGAGGAAGGCCACGGCGACCTCGACTACGCCGCCACCCTGACGCTGCTGGAGAAGTGGGCCGGGCTGGAGCGCGTGCCCGCCTGAAGTCACCGGCGTCATCCTGAGGGCCTTCAGGCCCGAAGGATCTGGCGCGAACCGGCGGTGATTTGGGATTGCGCGCGAGGTCCTTCGGCGCTAAAGCGCCTCAGGATGACGCCAACCCTTCTAGTCCCGCCGATTACAGAAGTATTACAAAGCCTTCCTCGAATAGCTGTTAAGTTCATAGCGACACCTGCGTCCAATCTTTGCAAGCTGAGGCCTATGAGCTTACTTCGAGGCGACCGGACCTTCCGCGAGCCCTTCAGTCCCGTCACCACCTTCTTCATGGTGGCTTTCCACATCGGAGCCATCGCGGCATTCTTCTTCTTCAGCTGGGGCGCGCTGGCGGTGGCAGCCGTGCTGTGGGTCGTCTCCGGCAGCTTCGGCATCGGCATGGGGTACCACCGCCTGCTGACCCACCGCGGCTACAAGACGCCGAAGTGGATGGAGTATTTCCTGACCGTCTGCGCCACGCTGGCGCTGGAGGGCGGACCCATCTACTGGGTGGCGGTGCACCGCATCCATCACCAGAACACCGACAAGGAAGGCGACCCGCACTCGCCGCGCGACGGCGGCTTCTGGGCGCACATGGGCTGGATCCTCACCGGCCAGGTCATCCACAACAACAGCTCTACGCTCCTGCCCTACGTGCCCGACCTGCGCAAGGACAAGTTCCACCTGTGGATCAGCAAGTGGCACTGGGTGCCGCTGACGGTCCTCGGCTTCGCGCTCTTGTTCCTGGGCGGCTGGAGCTACCTGATGTGGGGCATCTTCCTCCGCACCACCGTCGGCCTGCACATCACCTGGCTGGTGAATTCCGCTACCCACATGTGGGGCTCGCAGCGCTTCCTGACCGGCGACACGTCGACGAACAACATGGTGGTCGGCATCCTGGCGTTCGGCGAGGGCTGGCATAACAATCATCACGCGCATCCGCAGTCGGCGCGGCACGGGCTGGCGTGGTACGAGTTCGATTGGAACTGGTACTGCATTTCGTTCCTCCGCCGGGTCGGCCTGGCGTGGGACGTGAAGGAAGCCAAGGTCACGGAGGCGGTGCTGGAGCCGGTCTCGGGAGACTAGAAGAGCGTCTACTTTTCGACCGCGGGCTTCGGCCCGCGGTTTTTCTTTTACAATCGCGGCACATGCGGATCGCCCGTCGCACCAAAGCCATCGCGTTCTTCGTCACCCTCGGCTTCCTGCTGGTGGGGGCGGCGGTAGCGCTGAACGTCAGTTGGGCGCTGAAGTGGCGCGAGGTGGCGCCGCTGGTGCTGGGGTTCATCGTGTTCGGGTTCATCATCGCCGGAGTGGCGCTGAACACCATCTTCCTGGTGCGGGAGATCCGCAGGAACGAGCAGCAGGACAGCTTCCTGAACGCCGTCACCCACGAGCTGAAGACGCCCATCGCCTCCATCCGGCTGTACCTGGAGACGCTGCAGCGGCGTCCGCTGGACGAGGCCAAGCGCAACGAGTTCTACCGCATCATGCTGGAAGACACCGACCGGCTGCTGGGAACGGTGGAGCAGGTGCTGAAGGCGGGCGAGGCGCGGCACGGCGACGGCGGCAAGGAGCTGAAAGAGGTCGACTTCACGGCCGTGGTGCGGGACGCGGTGGAACTGGCGCGCCTGCGTCACCACCTGAGCGATGCCGAGATGCGGCTGGTGGCGGCGCCGCAGGACGGGCTGCTGCTGCGCGGCAACCCCGAGGAACTGCGGGTGGCCACCGCCAACCTGCTGGACAACGCGGTGAAGTACTCGGGCGCGCAGAAGGACATCGTGGTGGATGTGGTCACGCCCGACATGGACACCATCCTGTTCCGGGTGCGCGACAAGGGGCAGGGCATCCCGCGCGGCGAACTGAAGCGGATCTTCAAACGCTTCTACCGGGCGTCCAGCGGAGGGACGGTGAAAGGGACGGGGCTGGGGCTGTTCATCGTGCGCTCCATCGCCCGGCGGCATGGCGGCGACGTTTTCGCCGAGAGTGAGGGCGAGGGTCGCGGCAGCACGTTCACCCTGCGCCTGCCGAGGGTGTACCGGGCATGAGTCGCATCCTTATCGTCGAGGACGAGGCTCACCTGGCCCAGGGGCTGCGCTTCAACCTGGAGGCCGACGGCCACGCCGTGCACATCAGCGACAACGGGGAAGAGGCGCTCTCGCGCCTGCTGACGAAGAACGAGGTCTTCGATGTGGTGGTGCTGGACGTGATGCTGCCGGGCAAGGACGGCTTCGCGGTCGCCCACGAGCTGCGACAGGCGCGCAACTACGTCCCCATCCTGATCCTGACGGCGCGCAGCCGCCCCGAGGACGTGCTCAAGGGCTTCGAGTGCGGCGCCGACGATTTTTTGCCCAAGCCCTTCGACCTGGCCATCCTGATGGCGCGGGTCACCAGCCTGCTGCGGCGGACGGCGTGGATGCGTGCTCCCAAGCCCGGCGCCGAGGACCAGACCTACCGCTTCGACGGCAACTCCATCGACTTCCGCAACCTGCAACTGCGGGCGGGGAAGAAGGTGGTGCAGCTCACGCTGATGGAGGCGGAGCTGCTGCGCTACTTCATCCAGAACCGCGGCCAGGCGGTGTCGCGCAAGCAGATCCTGGAGAAGGTGTGGAACCTGCGCGAGGACACCGACACGCGTGCCATCGACAACTTCATCGTGCGCCTGCGGAGGTACATCGAGAAGGACCCGGCGCGGCCGCGGTATCTGCTGACGGTGAGAGGGGTGGGGTACAAGTTCGTGGAGTAGGGTCGTCCCTGCGAGGCTGAATCTTCTTCGAGGTGGGGACGGGCGAGGCCCGTCCCCACACGAGCACTTGCCTGCCTAGATCTTTAGCCAGCACCACTCCTTGGTGAGCGGGGTCTGGTTGAGCTGCTCGCCGCCTTTCTTCGTGACCCGGACCAGGTTGGAGTGGTTGTAGCCAAAGCCGTCGGTGGGGCTGTAGAGGCCGGGCTCGTTGGAGAAAGTCATATTCTCCTCGAGCACGGTGTTGTCGCCCAGCGAGAGGTAGGGCGCCTGGTGGCCTTCCGAGCCTTCGCCGTGCGCCGGGCGGTGATAGACGTACTTTTCGAGTCCCGCATCCTTGGCCAGTTTGAGCACGCCTTCACCGACCTCATTGCACTTGCGGCCGGCGGTCATCAGCTCCTGCTGCTTGAGGGTCATGGCGGTGTGGACGTCCCACATCTTGCGGTGGAGGTCGCCAACGCTGGGGCCGTCGAGCTGCATGGCGCGGTAGCCTTCGCCGCCGTAGCCGCCGATGCGCACCCCGGCGGCGATCTGGATGGCGTCGCCGCGCTGGATGCGCGAGTAGAAGAACTGGTTGGGATGGGGGTAGGCGGTGCCGATGCCGGTGCGGCAGTAGAAGCCGACGTCCACGCCGACGCCGGTATGGGGCTTGCCGTCGAGCTTAAGGTACTTGACCAGCTCGGAGGCGCCGAAGGCCTGGGTGGCGTGGGAGACCTCGAAATCGGTGGCGCCGGTGCCGTGAGTGAGGATGTAGTCGCGGGCGAAGTCCATCATGCGGTCGTGCAGGGCGATGCCCTGGCGGCAGAGGGCGAGCTCCTCCTCGGTCTTGACCATGCGCATGTTTAGCAAGGTCTTGCCGACGAACTCCCACTCCGGCTTGATGCCGCGGCGCTCGATATCGCGGGCCTCGGCGGTGGAGACGCGGCTCTCGAAGCCGACGCGGGCCTTGCCCAGGCCGCGCTTGGCCATGCCGTCGAGCACCCAGGCCAGGAGGTCGGTCTGCGGGCCGGCAGTCCACACGTGCTGGCTGAAGGGGCCGTGGTGGGGGAAGTCGAAATACCACTGCAGGTCCTTGAGCCACCAGGTCTGCCAGAGGTCGCGGTCGAGGCCGGGAAGGAAGACGGCGGGCTCGCCCTTGGCGGGGACGACCAGCCAGATGGGACGCTCGGTGGTGATGGCGAAGGCGCCGGTGAGGTAGTTGATGTTGTCGGAACCGGTGACGACGCCGGCGTCGAGCTTGGCGTCGGCGAGCTTGGCCTGGAAACGCCGCATGGCGGTCTGGTGCCACTCTTGCGGGAGGCGGAAGGGGCCGGTCAGCGGCGGGTAGTCCTTCTTCGGCATAGCGCCGGCCTGGTCCTCGGCAAGGAGAGCGGCGCGGGCCAGCGTGGGAGTGAGGGCGGCGGTGGCGGCGAGGGACTTCAGCAGATGGCGGCGATCCATGACTCTCTCCTAAACCCGCAAATTTGCGCTACTCCAAGAAATCAAAGCTAACCACAGAGGAGACGGAGGAAATCACAAGCCTTTGTAAGCGCCGCCGTCGACCAGGATGGTCTGGCCGGTGACGTAGGAGGCGCGGTCGGAGGCCAGCCAGACGATGGCGTCGGCGACCTCGTCGGGGCGGGCGACGCGCTTGAGCGCGGTGGCCTCGCCGAAGCGGTTGAGGATCTCGTCGCCGCTGACGCCGGCGGCGGCAGCGCGGCCCGCGGCCAGGCTCTTGAGGCGCTCGGTGGCGGTGTAGCCGGGGGCGACGTTGTTGACGGTGATGCCGTCCTTGCCGAAGTCGTTGGAGAGGCTCTTGACCAGGCCGACGACGGCGGCGCGCACGGCGTTGGACAGGATGAGGTCGGCGATGGGCTGCTTCACCGAGACCGAGGTGATGGTGATGATGCGGCCCCAGCGCTGCTTCTGCATGAGGGGAATGACCTGGCGGGCGAAGGAGACCACGCTGAGGAAGTTGAGCTCCACGGCCTTGCGCCAGTCGTCGATGCCGAGGGAGAGGAAATCCTTGGCGGGCGGGCCGCCGGCGTTGGTGACGCAGACGTCGATGCGGCCGAACTTCTGGGCGACGGTGGAGACGAAGCCGGCAACGGCGGCGGGATCGGTGACGTCGAGGGCGTGGGCCACGACCTCGACGCCGTATGTGCCGCGGATGTGCTCGGCGGTATGGTTGAGGGTCTTCTCGTTGCGGGCGCAGAGAGCGAGGTTGGCGCCCTCGCGGGCGAGAGCTTCGGCGGCGGCGCGTCCGATGCCCTGGCTGGAGGCGGCGACGATGGCGACACGATCCTTGAGGCCAGTTTCCATCGGGGCGAATTATAGATGGACGAGTTCTCCGCACGTACCTACAATCGGCGTTCCAGAGGCGAGAATGAGGAACGGGATTCCAGTTCGACCACAGCGTCTTGACAATGCCCCACTGGACTACGCTCCCGAGAATGAGCAAGGCGTAGTGTTCTTGTTTTCACATGTCGCACGCCGCCGCTATGGCCTGCGAATTGAAAAGATTAGAACCGGGTATCCGGACTGCATTGCGTATCGCTCGGACGGAACGAGAGTACGTATCGAGTTCGAATACTGCTCGCGGTCCTTCAAGACACACCTCAAGAGATCAAGAGCATGTGACTGGGTGGTCTGTTGGAAGCATGACTGGCCTGGGATTCCAAAGCACATCGAAGTAAAAGAGCTGCGGAGTCTATTTGGAGTCGGTTTTAACGTCTGGTTTCAGCCGGTAGGCGGATCATACGCTGACAAACTGAGCCGAATCACTTTGTCAGACTGTTGGAGTGTTCCGAGCCAGGCAATGGTCGGAGACCTCATTCTGTATTACCGGACTCACCCGGATAGCTGCGTGAGGGACATATTCCGGCTGACTACGCCGGTGGACTACATCCAAGCTGGATGGAAGCGTGGGAAAGATTGGATGGGCGGTATCAAGCGAGTCTGTACGCTCCGGGCACCGCTTCATTTCACAGAGTTGCGCCGTCACCCTGTTGTAAAGTACGCAGGATTTGTAAGATCCGGCATGCAAGGCCGTCCCAAGGCCTCTTCCTATTGGCCGGATATCTGCCAAATGATCCTCGACCGAAACCCCTCGTTGAGAACTGCCCTTGCGAAGTTCGGACCAGAAAGACTCTCATAGGTCTCATCTTGAAAGGCCGCGGCCGAGGGCGGCCGCGCCACGCGAGCTCGGATAGTGCCTGCAAAACGCCGCGGGCGAGACGCCCCCGATACAGCCGGCGAGACGCCAGCGTTACGCAGGCGGGTGAGTGCTCGCGCAGGTTTGCCTACTTGATCTCGCGGGTCTGGGCTGGGGTTTCGGCGCCGGTGACGAAGACGCGGGCGGGAGCCCCGGCCTTGATCTGGTGCTTCTCGAAGATGTCCTTGATGCGGCGGCGCAGCTCGCGGCTGACGGCGTGCTGGCGTCCGGGCTGGGTCTTGACCAGCATGAGGTACTCGACCTCGCCGGCGGCGACGCGCTCGATGCCGGGGACCTCGGGCTGAGCGACGATGGCGTCGCTGTACTGCGGGTCGGCGCGCAGCTCGCTTCCGACCTGGGTGAGCAGCATGATGACGCGGTCGCTGTTCTCGCCGTAGGCGACGTTGACGCGGAGCTGCACCTGCGCCCAGTCGCGGGTGAGGTTGGCGACGATCTTGATCTCGCTGTTGGGCACGAAGTGAAGGGCGCCGTCGGCGTCGCGCAGCACGGTGCGGCGGAGGGTGAGGTCCTCGACGGTGCCGGTGATGCCGCCGAGACGCACCACGTCGCCGAGATGGAACTGGTCCTCAATGAGGATGAAGAAGCCGTTGATGACGTCCTTGACCAGGGTCTGGGCGCCAAAGCCGATGGCCAGCCCGGCGATGCCGGCGGAGGCCAGCAGCGGCTTCACGTCGATGCCGAAGATGGGCAGCAGCTGCATGGCGGCCAGGAAGACCACCACGAAGAGGCCCACGCTGTAGATGACGTTGGCCAGGGTGCGCAGCTGGCGGGCGCGATGCTGGTCCAGAGGAATGGGCAGGTCGGTGCGCTCGCTGAAGGCGGCAAGCCGGTTGCGCAGCGCCCGCAATATGGCGATCAGGATGACGGCGATGAGCAGGATGCCGAGGACTTTGGGGGCGCTGTGGCGGAGGAAGTGGTAGCCGTCGGTGCGCCAGTCTTGCAGGATGTGCTGGAAGTCCATGCGCGCGGGCGGGATTATAACAGCCGGTGCGGGTTCCGCCGACGCTCTATAATCAGGGCGCAACCGACCGGGGGAGTCATGGGACGAACAGCGGTACTTATGATCGCCATCCTGCTACTGGAGACCGGGGCGGCCCAGCCGAGACAGGCCGCAACGCCCTATCCGACACACGCGACGCTGGTACAACAGTCGACGGTCAACATCCACGATGCGAACGAGCGCGAGCAGGAGCGCCTGCGGAAGCAGCAGGAAAAGCGGATCAACCAGAGCCGCTACAAGGAGATCCGCCGTGATGCCGACAAGCTGGTGGAACTGTCCAACCAGTTGAAGCGGTACGTGGACAACGCCAACGAGCACACGCTGTCGCTGGAAGTGGTGCGCAAGGCGGAGGAGATCGAGAAGCTGGCGAAGGACGTGAAGTCGCGGATGAAAGAGAACTACAGCTTCAAGTGAAGCCCCCAGTAAACAAAGAGGCCGCCGGCAGCACCGGCGGCCTTTGTGCCTTGCGGGGTCAGCGCTGCGCCTTGCCGGCGGCTTCCTGCACGGCGCCGATGCGCATGCCGTAGAAGGAGCGGTGGACGAAGAAGACGGAGACGGCGAAGAAGACCAGGGCGAGGCCGTGACTGATGCCGGCGCCGAAGTCGTGGGTGAGGCTGACGGCGAGCTCGACGGCG
>CAYTPH010000069.1:0-10999 GCA_964439635.1 uncultured Terriglobales bacterium | reverse complement strand
CCGGTTAGGGAACTGACCGGGATGATGGGCGCGGTCGAGGGGTCGAGGAAGGACCCGCGCAGGAAATCCTCGACCTCGAGGCGGACCACATCCAGGGTCTCGCGGTCCACCAGGTCGGACTTGGTGAGCACGGTGATGCCGCGGCGGACACTGAGCAGGCGGCAGATATCGAAGTGCTCGCGGGTCTGCGGCTTCACGCCCCCGTCGGCGGCGATGACCAGCAGCACCAGGTCGATGCCGCCGATGCCGGCCAGCATGTTGCGCACGAAGCGCTCGTGGCCGGGAACGTCCACGAAGCCGATGCGCAGCCCGCCAAGTTCCAGGTGGGCGAAGCCGAGGTCAATGGTGATGCCGCGGCGTTTCTCTTCTTCCAGGCGGTCGGCGTCGATGCCGGTAAGCGCCTTCACCAGCGCGGTCTTCCCGTGATCGATGTGCCCGGCGGTGCCGACGATGACCGATTTCACGGGGGACAGTGTACTAGTTGCAGGCGAAAAGGATTTGACCGCTGAGGCCGCTGGATGGCGCGGGGTTACTCGCGGTCGTGCCATCGGCGCAAGTATGCGAAAATGAAGGTTCCCCCATGTCCAAGACCGCCGATCCTGCCATCACCCCCGAAGTCATCGCCGACCACGGATTGAGCCCGGACGAGTACAAGCGGGTGCTCGAACTGCTGGGACGCGAGCCTACCCTGACCGAACTGGGCATCTTCAGCGTGATGTGGAGCGAACACTGCTCCTACAAGAGCTCGCGGGTCCACCTGAAGCGGCTGCCGACGCGGTCGCGGCGGGTAGTGCAGGGGCCGGGAGAGAACGCCGGCATCATCGACATCGGCGACGGCTGGGCCTGCGCCTTCAAGATCGAGAGCCACAACCACCCCTCGTTCATCGAGCCCTTCCAGGGGGCGGCGACCGGCGTGGGCGGCATCCTGCGCGACATCTTCACCATGGGCGCGCGCCCGGTGGCGGTGATGGATTCGTTGCGCTTCGGGCCGATCACGAACGGATACGGCGATCAGAAGACCATCCACCGCAACCACTCCATCCTCGAGGGAGTGGTCAGCGGCATCGCCAGCTACGGCAACTGCTTCGGCGTGCCCAATCTTGGCGGCGAGACCAAGTTCGAGGATTGCTACTCGCAGAACCCGCTGGTGAACGCCTTCGCGCTGGGCCTGGTGCGGCGCGACCAGATCTTCTACGCGCGCGCGGCGGGCGAGGGCAATCCGGTGATCTACGTCGGGGCCAAGACCGGGCGCGACGGTATCCACGGCGCGACCATGGCCAGCGAGGAGTTCAGCGAGGGGTCCGAACAGAAGCGGCCCAACGTCCAGGTCGGCGACCCCTTCATGGAGAAGCTGCTGCTGGAGGCGTGCCTGGAGGCGATGCAGACCGGCGCGGTGGTCGGCATCCAGGACATGGGCGCGGCGGGGCTTACCTGCTCGACCTGCGAGATGGGCGGGCGGGGCGGCGTCGGGCTGGAGATCGAGCTGGACAACGTCCCGCAGCGCGAGACCGGCATGACGCCCTACGAGATCATGCTCAGCGAGTCGCAGGAGCGCATGCTGCTGGTGGCCGACAAGGGCCGCGAGCAGGAGGTGTTGGACGTCTTCGCCAAGTGGGGCCTGGATGCGGTAGAGATCGGACGGGTGACGAATTCGGCCAAGATGCGCGTGCTGCATCACGGCAAGGTGGTGGCCGAGATCCCCAACGACGCGCTCACCGAGGAGGCGCCGGTCTACAAGCGTCCGATGGAGCGGTTCGAACCCAAGGTCCCGCGGGAGATGCCGGCAGGGATCCGGCTGGGCGAAACCGCCGACCTGACGGCCAACTTCAAGCGGCTGCTGGGGTCGCCGAACATCTGCTCCAAGCGCTGGATCTACGAGCAGTACGACTCCATGGTGCAGACCAACACTGTCGAGGGTCCGGGGCGCGAGGCGGGAGTGGTGCGCATCAAGGGCACCGACCGCGCCCTGGCCATGGCGCTCGACGGGAGTGGGCGGTGGTGCTACCTGGATCCCAAGCTGGGCGCCATGCACGCGGTGGCGGAGGCGGCGCGCAACGTGGCCTGTACCGGGGCGACGCCGTTAGCGGCCACCAACTGCCTGAACTTCGGCAACCCGGAGAAGCCGGGCATCATGTGGCAGTTCTCCGAGGTGGTGGACGGCATGACCCGCGCCTGCGAAGAGTTGGAGACCCCCATCACCGGCGGCAACGTCAGCTTTTATAACGAGACCCTGGGCGAGGGCATCTACCCGACGCCGGTAGTCGGCGTGGTGGGCGTGCTGGAGCACGTGGAGAAGGTCGCGAGCTACGAATTCCGGGGGCCGGGGCGGACGCTGGTCCTGCTGCGGGCCTCCGAGCCCGGCGACATCACCGATGCCGAAGCCGAGTTCGGCTCGTCGGAGTACGCGAAGGAAGTGCTGGGGCAGGTGTGGGGCTTCCCGCCGGCGCTCGAGCTGGAGCGCGAAGCCGCCCTGCAGAAGTGCCTGATCGAGCTCATCGGCCAGGGGGTGGTGGAATCGGCCCACGACTGCTCGGAGGGCGGACTGGCGGTGGCCCTGGCGGAGAGCGGCTTCCCCACGGATACCGGGGTTCGGGTCCGGCTGGAGTCGGAGCTGCCGGCGGAGTACGTCCTGTTCGGCGAAGACGCCAGCCGGGTGGTGGTTTCCTGCGACCCGAATAATCTGGGGCGAATCCAAGAAGTGGCGGTAAGATACGGCGTAGCAGCGGAAACTCTGGGGCAAACCGTCACCGAACATCTTGAGATCGTCCTCAACGGCCGGCCAGTCGTGAGGGCGGCGGTGTCGGAACTGAAGGACGCCTGGGAACACGCACTGGAGCGGGCCCTGCACGTGGAGACGGCGGAGGAACTGGTGCCGTCGGGGCTGGAGCGAAGCTGAGCGGATGATCGTGCCTTTCGACAAATTCCGGGAAGAGTGCGGGGTGGTGGCCATCTACGCCAACGCCGAGGCCGCGACGCTGGGCTACCTGGGGTTGCACGCGCTGCAGCACCGGGGGCAGGAGTCGGCGGGCATCGTGTCGTCCGACGGGGCCACCATGCACGTCCACAAGGCCATGGGGCTGGTGGGCGAGATCTTCACCCAGGAAGTGCTGTCGAAGCTGCGCGGGACGCACGCCATCGGGCACACGCGCTATTCCACTTCGGGCGACTCCGCCCTGCTGAACGCGCAGCCCATCGTGGTGGACTGCAACAAGGGCATGATCGCCCTGGCGCACAACGGCAACCTGGTGAACGCCGCCGATATCCGCGGACGGCTGGAGCGCGCCGGGTCCATCTTCCAGACCACCAGCGACACCGAGGTGATCGTCCACCTGATCGCGCAGTCGAAGGAGCAGACGCTGCCCGAGGCCATCGCCGACTCGCTGCGGCGGATCGACGGCGCCTTCTCGCTGGTGATGATGACCCGCGACAGGGTGTTCGCCATCCGCGACCCGCGCGGCTTCCGGCCGCTCTCCATGGGACGCATCCGGGCCGCCGGGCCGGGCCGCGAGGACACCATCGTCTTCGCCTCCGAGACCTGCGCCTTCGACCTGATCGGCGCCGCCTACGAGCGCGACGTGAAGCCGGGCGAGATGGTGGTGGTGGGGCCCGAGGGAGTCAGCTCGCGCTTCTACGCGCCCAGGATGGAGGCGTCGGCCTGCATCTTCGAGCACGTCTATTTCTCGCGGCCGGACAGCCGCATCTTCGACCGCCCGGTGCAGGAGAGCCGGGAGAACCTGGGGCGGCAGCTGGCGCGCGAGGCCCCGGTCGACGCCGACATCGTGGTGCCGGTGCCCGATTCCGGGGTGACCGCCGCCATGGGCTACTCCGCCGAGAGCGGCATCCCCTTCCGCTTCGGGCTGATCCGCAACCACTACGTCGGCCGGACCTTCATCGAGCCGGAGCAGCGGGTGCGGGACTTCGGGGTAAAGCTGAAGCTGAACCCGGTGCGCAGCCTGCTGGAAGGCAAGCGCGTGGTGCTGATCGACGATTCCATCGTCCGCGGCACCACCAGCCGCAAGCTGGTGCGCATGGTGCGCAGCGCCGGCGCCGCCGAGGTGCATGTGCGCATCTCCTGCCCGCCCACCATCTCGCCCTGCTTCTACGGCGTGGACACGCCATCGAAGAAGCAGCTCATCGCCGCCAACAAGAGCGTGGAGGAGATCCGCGAGTTCATCGGCGCCGAGTCGCTCGCCTACCTGTCGCTCGACGGGCTGAAGCAGGCCTGCGGCGAGGGCGAGGCTATGCGCTACTGCTCCGCCTGCTACACCGGCCAGTACCCCACCAACTGGGTGGACGTGGACGAGATCCAGCCGGCCAAGCTACCCGGGGACTGAGCCTTTTTTCGTAACATCCCGAGCGCAGCGAGGGAGCCCTACCCGCGCGAGTCTTTCAAAGACCCACCACGGATTTCCACGGATGGCCACGGCCGTTTTCTGGCGGCTGTCGCCCCTTTACACTGGCTCGCAAGAGGCTTTTATTCAATAACTTACGCGGAGAGGTACCTCTGGGCCAGCTTTGACTTCCGGTGCATTGTGCCTCCGCCCGACCGGGTTTCCAATGGGCGCGTGTCCGAGGAGGATCGTATGTCCGCGCACAGCTATTCCGACCTCGGCGGCACCCCGCTCGAGCACCCAGCTACCGGGGACCTCCGCCAGCTCACCTTCCAAAATGCCAAACGCGTCCAGCAGGCCCTGACCGCTTCACTGGAGAAGCGTCTGCTCGTGTGGATGGCCGGGCGCATGCCGCGCTGGGTCAACTCCGACCACCTGACGGCTCTGGGGGCCGCCGCCCAGTTCCTGGCCGCAGTGACCTATGCCTTGGCGCGGTTCAGCCCCCGCTGGCTGATCGCCACCAACTTCTTCATCGCGCTCAACTGGCTGGGCGACTCGCTGGACGGCACGCTGGCGCGGGTCCGCGACCAGCAGCGCCCGCGCTACGGCTTCTACGTGGACCACGTCCTGGATACTTTCGGCGCTTTCTTCCTCATGGCCGGCCTGGCGCTCTCCGGCTACCTGCACTGGCAGGTGGCGCTGGCCATGCTGATCGCCTTCCTGATGTTCTCCGTCGAGGTGTACCTGGCGACCTACACCATCGGCAGGTTCCAGCTCTCGTACTGGCGGTTCGGTCCGACGGAGCTGCGCATCGCGCTGATGATCGGCAACGTCGCTCTGATCTACCACCCGCACGCCACGCTGTTCGGGCGCCAGTTCCTGCTGTTTGACGTGGGCGGGGCGATTGCGACGGTCATCATGGCAGTGATGATGGTGGTTGCCACAGTGCAACACACAGTGCGGCTCTACCGCGAAGAAAGGCTGCCGTGAGCCCGGCCGTGGCGGAGTTGCGCCGGGGGAGACCGGTGTCATTGCTGCAGCGCGGCTTCCGGTTCTACCTGGTCGGCGGCTTCGGTATCGGGGTGCAGCTGGCGGCGCTGGCCCTGTTCCGGAGCGGCCTGCACCTGCATTACATGCTGGCGACGGCGCTGGCGGTGGAGTGTGCTGTGGTGCACAACTTCGTCTGGCACGAGCGGTTCACCTGGAAAGACCGGCCCAGCGGCGGCATCGTGCCTGCTCTCCGGCGCTTGCTGAAGTTCAATCTCACCACCGGGGTGATCTCCATCGGCGGGAACGTGCTGCTG
The DNA here is from genome assembly GCA_964439635.1 of uncultured Terriglobales bacterium. GTDB lineage: Bacteria > Acidobacteriota > Terriglobia > Terriglobales > Acidobacteriaceae > CAYTPH01. The sequence continues at coordinate 5,364 of CAYTPH010000069.1, read as the reverse complement.
ATGCGGTTGTTGGTGGGGGAGCTCGGCGTGCAATACCTGCTGGCCAATGTGGTGACCATCGCCTCGTGCTCGCTTGCCAACTTCCTGGTGAGCGATCGCGCGGTCTTCCGCCCGCCGCCGCTGCTGGGGTTCAACGATGGCAAGTGAGCTACGGGACGACAGCTAACCCGGCCATGTCCTTGATTTCCCGTGGCTAGCAGAGCTAAGGTCTGCCTTGCCTGACAACTCTAGATGTTCGCGGCGGTCCAGAACGAGCTGGTGAATGCGCCAGCGCGTGAAGGCAGGACGCTATTCCTTCCTCACGGAGGATCCCTGCCGCCATTCTGCATCCGATGCGCCAAACCGGTGCACGATTATCAACACCTGACGTTTAGAGCGATGCGCTGGTACCACGCTCTGGCGCTGCTGCTGCGCGTCCTGATTTGGCAGGAAGTAGTGATCGCAGTTCCGATCTGCAGAGAACATATCTGGCGGCGAAGAGCTTTGTATCTCGTCGGGGCAATACTCTGTCTGGGCGCAGTACCCGCTGGATACCTTGTCGCGACGCTGCCCTATGCCTGGGCCTTCAAGGCGGGTGTACTCACGGGAGCGATGCTTCTTCTCGTAGGAGTAGCAGTCGCCTCACGTGCCGAAACCCTGCGCTTGCGGTGCATAACCGAATTTGAAGCGATTTTCACCGGAGCTGGGGACGACTTCATGGCTCTATTGCCGGCCCGAAATGCTTACTGATACGCCTGCAACGCGCTTCGGCTAACTGTCCTGGCCAAGTCCTGACTGCCAAGCGCTCTACTAATGTCGTCGCTTGCAGCTCCGGCTCTTCCAGGTACTCGCGGAAGTACTCCAGTGACAGCTTCAGGCCCGTCTCCAGGTCGACTTTCGGTTCCCAGCCCAGCAGGCGTTTGGCCTTGGAGATGTCGGCCGGCGTTGCCTGGGGACATCCTGCGGCAAGGATTCAGCCGCAAGAAACGGATAGCGCACTTCATGCCGGTGATGAGAACAAAGCATGGAGCCAGCCGGTATGGGGCAGGTCTAAACACCAAATACCCGGCAGGGGAGGTCAAGGTGCGCAGGCGTGTGGCATGGGCGGTCTGTCTAGTGCTGTCGTGGACGGCGTGGGCCAACGTCGCTGCGGAGAAGCCCGTCCTGCAGATCCCGCGAGTGAGCCGGCCGCCCCGTTTGGAAGACTTCGAAGGCATGCGGCCCTCCCCCGACCTCCCGCCGCTGGCGCGGGTGACCGAGTTCTTGCAGCGGAACCCCAGCGACGGCGCCCCGGTCTCGGAGCGTACCGAGGCGTACCTGGGATACGACGAGGCTTACCTGTACGCCGTCTTCCTCTGTTTCGACCGGGAACCGGCGAAGGTGCGGGCCCGCCTGGTCAACCGCGAGCAGATCCTGCAGGACGACTACGTCACTCTCCAGCTCGACACCTTTCGAGACATGCGCCGTGCCTACGTCTTCGGCGCCAACGGCTTCGGCGTGCAGGCCGACGCCATCTGGAACGAGAGCCAGGGCTTCGACCTATCCTTCGACACCGTGTACCAGGCGCGGGGAAAGCTCACGGACCAGGGCTACATGGTCTGGATGCGCGTCCCCTTCAAGAGCCTGCGCTTCCCGGCCGCGGCGCAGCAGACGTGGGGCATCCTTCTCACCCGCGACATCCCGCGGCGCAGCGAGGAGAGCTTCTGGCCGCAGTACACCGCGCGCATCGAGGGGCGGCTGAACCAGATCGCCACCCTGAGTGGGCTGGAGCAGATCTCTCCCGGGCGCACCCTCCAGTTGCAACCCTACGGGGTGCTGCGTTCCAGCCGCTCCCTGGACGCGCGCGACCCTTCGGTTCCGCGCTGGGAGACCCACCGCGTGCAGGCTGACGGCGGCCTGGACAGTAAGCTCGTCCTCAAAGACAGCCTGGTACTGGACTTGACGGTGAACCCGGACTTCAGCCAGGTGGAGTCGGACGAGCCGCAGGTGACCGCCAACCAGCGCTACGAGCTGTTCTACCCCGAGAAGCGGCCCTACTTCCTGGAGAACGCCAGTTACTACGACACTCCCATCCCGCTGTTGTTCACCCGGCGCATCGCCGACCCGCAGTTCGGGGTGCGCCTGACGGGAAAGGTCGGGCCCTACGGCATCGGGGCGCTGGTGGTGGACGATGAGTCGCCGGGCAAGCGCGTGCCCGAAACCGATCCGGATTCCGGCCGGCGCGCTTACTTCGGCGTGCTGCGGGTGAATCGCGACGTGTACCGCCAGTCCTCCATCGGCTTGATCTTCACCGATCGCGAGTTCGGTAGCGGACACAACCGGGTGGGCGGCGTGGATGGCCGCTTCAAGCTGCCCCGGAACTGGGTGGCATCGTTCCAGGCGGTCGCCAGCTCTACCGCCGAGCCTGGGGCAGCGGCTTACAGCGGCGCCGCCTACGACATCGCACTCAAGCGCAGCAGCCGGGCGCTGACGCTCGACTTCGCCTACCAGGGCCGCAGCCGGGGCTTCCGCTCGGAGGTGGGCTTCATCCCACGCACCGATATCCGCCACCTCGGCCACACCAGCCAGTACAAGTTCTGGAATGAGGGCCGGACCTTGCAATCGTGGGGCCCCAAGCTGGTGGCCGATATCACCTGGGACCACGGCGGCGAGCTGCTGGAGTGGCTGGCGAATCCGGGGATGGAGTGGAGCCTGTCGCGGCAGACGCGGGTGCTGCTCACGCCCACCCTGGGCGCTTACCGCGTGCGGCCTGAGGAATATCCCGTACTCGCCCAGCCGGCGTACTACCAGGTCCGGGACCTGACCATCGACTTCGAAACCAATGTGCTGCCGCAGGTCAGCGCCAGCGCCAGGGTGTACTTCCTGGGCAGCGGGGTGAATTTCTTTCCGGCCGCCGGGCAGCCGCCCACGCTGGAAGCCCAACAGGGCGGACGCTTCGTGGTGACGCTGCGCCCGCTGCGCCGCCTGACGGTGCAGAACACCTATCACTTGCGGCGGCTGGCACGCCGCAGCGACGGCCGCAACATCTTCAACAACCACATCCTGCACAGCCGCTGGAATTACCAGTTCACCACACGCTTCTCGGCGCGGGCGATCGTGCAGTACGAGTCCGTGCTCCCCAACCCGGCGCTCACATCGCTCACCAACCGCAAGAACGTGAACGCAGACTTCCTGCTCACCTACCTGGTGCACCCGGGGACTGCCGTCTTCGTCGGCTACAACAGCAACCTGCAGAACCTGGACCGCAGTCTCACGCCGCTGCCCGGTGGCTTTCTCCGCACCAGGCGCAGCTTCCTGAACGACGGACGACAGGTGTTCGTGAAGGTCTCCTACCTGCTGCGCTTCTGACGCCCGCCCGGGGCGGCCAGCATGGCTCCACCGGTTGCACCGGCCGTCACTTGCGGGCGGCGATCACGCGCGGGATCCCTTGCAGGTCGGGCACCACGCGTACTTCCGCCCAATCGGCAAGCATGCGCCGTATTCCTTGCTCCTGCGTGAAGCCGATCTCCATCACCAGCCAGCCGCCGGGCCTCAGCGCCCGCTGAGCTTGCGGGACCAGGCGCCGATAGATGTCGAAGCCGTGCTCGCCGCCAAAGACCGCGATCTCGGGCTCGAACTTGCGCACCTCGCGCTGCACCTTGTCGCGCTCTTCGTGGGAGACGTAGGGCGGGTTGGAGACGACGAAATCGAACTCCTCACCCGCGAAGGCTTCGAGAAGGTCGCTGCGGCGAAAGCTGATCCGCGGTCCGAGCTGGTGGCGCGCGGCGTTGGCCCGCGCGACCTCCAGCGCCGGCTCGGAGATGTCGCCGGCGGCGATAGCGGCATGCGGGAACTCCTTTGCCAACGCCAGGGCGATGCAGCCCGAGCCGGTGCCGACATCGAGAATCCGCGCATTCGTGCCCCGGGGCGCCAGCTCCAGCATGGTCTCGACGACGTGCTCGGTCTCGGGCCGGGGGATGAGGACTGCGGGGGTGACGATCAGGTCCATGCCCCAGAACTCCTGGTGTCCGGTGATGTACTGCGCGGGCTTGCCGGTAGCACGTTCGTCGAGCGCCGCCAGGTAGCGCTGCTGTTCGTCCGTGGTCAGCTCGCGCTCTGGGTGTGCGTAGAGGTAGGCGCGGTCGCAGCCCAGGACGAACATCAGCAGCACCTCGGCGTTCATGCGCGGCGAGCCGACGTGGGCGGAGTCAAGATGAGTGACGGCGGACTCGAGTGCCTGGCGAAGGGTCATCAAGAGACCAGCCACGGATTTGCACGGACTGATCGACACGGATTGTACGGGAAGAAGGCTAGTTCGGGCTGAGCCGGGCGAGAGCCTGGCGGGCTTCCTTGCCCCATTGGGTATCCGCGGAAGCCAGGCCGGCGGCGAGCTTGTAGGCGTCGGCGGCCTTGCCAGGCTCCTGGAGTTTTTCCTGGGCGCGGCCGATGCGGACGTGGATGGCGGGATCTTTGGGCTTCAACTCCGCGGCGTCCTGGTAGCGGAAGAGCGCACCGCGGAAGTTCTTCTGCTCAAAGTAGAAGTCGCCGACATCCGCGTTGTGGGCCGCCTCCAGCGCCTGCGCCATGGCTCCGTCGCACTGGCTGGCGGGCGGCTTGGGCGTCTGCTCCGCGGCACCGGACTGTCCCGGCGGCGGAGCCCCACCCGGAAGAGTCGGAGGCGCGGCCTTGGGGCCAGTCTTGCCACACCAGCCGAAGATGCAGACGTTGTCCGGCAGGGGGTTCTTGTTGCGTGAGCGCTTCTTGGCTTTGTCCTTGTTCAGCTCGGCGATGATCTCGTCCACCGGGCGGTCGGCGGGGCAGGGAGGCTGCTCGGCGGCAAGCAGCGCGCTCAAGGTCAGGCCCGCGATGAGGCAGCGGAAGAGCATGCAGGGATTGTAGCTCGGCCGGACTAAGCCCGCGCGAGGGCGCGCGGGCTACATTCCCGGAGGCGGTCAGATGGTGCCGACGGCATCGTTCTTCAGCTTCTCGGCGTTGAAGTGCGTGACCAGGGCGTCGATGAAGGGCTGGAGCTTGCCGTCCATGGTCTGGTCGAGCTGGTGGATAGTGAGGCCGATGCGGTGGTCGGTGACCCTGTTCTGGGGGAAGTTGTAGGTGCGGATCTTCTCGCTGCGGTCGCCGCTGCCGACCATGGAACGCCGCTCCTTGGCCAGGGCCGCCTGCTGCTTCTCCATCTCCATCTCGTACAGCCGGGTGCGCAGCACGCGCATGGCTTTCTCGCGGTTCTTGATCTGGGATTTCTCGTCCTGGCAGGACACCACGGTGTTGGTCGGCAGGTGGGTGATGCGCACGGCCGAGTAGGTGGTGTTCACCGACTGCCCGCCGGGGCCGGAGGAGCAGAAGGTGTCGATGCGGATGTCCTTGGCCTCGATCTTAACGTCCACCTCC
>CAYTPH010000068.1:0-11041 GCA_964439635.1 uncultured Terriglobales bacterium | reverse complement strand
CAGGTAGTTGGCGAAGTAGTCGCCCATGTGGTATCCGCAGAAGGGCAGCATGGCCATGGGGTCGCGGCGGAGCTGGCCCACCTTGCCGGCGGCGGCGGCGGTGGTCTCGCTGCTGGCGGTGGCGCCCATGAAGGTGCCGTGCTGCCAGTCGTAGGCTTCGGTCACCAGGGGGACGATACCGGCGCGGCGGCCGCCGAACAGGATGGCGTCGATGGGCACGCCCTTGGGGTCCTCCCACTCCTTGGCGATGACCGGGCACTGCTTCGCCGGGGTGGTGAAGCGGGCGTTGGGATGGGCGGCCTTGCGGCCGCACTCCGGCGTCCACGGGCGGCGCAGCCAGTCCATAAGGCGCGCCGGCTTCTCGTCGGTCATTCCCTCCCACCACACGTCACCGTCGTCGGTCAGGCCGCAGTTGGTGAAGATGGAATTCTTGGTGGCGGTCAGCATGGCGTTGGCGTTCGACTTCATGCTGGTGCCGGGGGCCACGCCGAAGAAGCCGTACTCGGGGTTGATGGCGTACAGGCGGCCGTCCGCCCCGAACTTCATCCAGGCGATGTCGTCGCCGACGGTCTCCACCTTCCAGCCTTTGATGGTGGGGATGAGCATGGCCAGGTTGGTCTTGCCGCAAGCCGAGGGGAAGGCGCCGGTGACGTACTTCACCTTGCCCTCGGGATTGGTCAGCTTGAGGATGAGCATGTGCTCGGCCATCCAGCCCTCGTCGCGGGCCTGGACGGAGGCGATGCGCAGGGCGTGGCACTTCTTGCCCAGGAGGGCGTTGCCGCCGTAGCCGGAGCCGTAGGACCAGATCTCGCGGGTCTCGGGGAAGTGGCAGATGTACTTGTCGGTGCGGTTGTTAGGCCAGGGCTTGTCCTGGTCGGCGGGACCGAGAGGCGCGCCCACCGAGTGCAGGCCCTTCACGAACTCGCCGTCCTCGCCCAGGACCTCCAGCACCTTGGTGCCGACGCGCGCCATGATGTGCATGTTGGCCACGACGTAGGGAGAATCGGTGAGCTCCACGCCGATCTTGGCGATGGGTGAGCCGATGGGGCCCATGCTGTAGGGGATGACGTAGAGGGTGCGTCCGGTCATGGAGCCGGCAAAGAGCTTGAGCAGGATGGCCTTCATCTCCGCCGGGTCTTTCCAGTTGTTGGTGGGGCCGGCGTCCTCGTAGCGGGCGGAGCAGATGTAGGTGCGGTCCTCTACCCGGGCCACGTCCGCCGGAGTGGAGCGCACGAAGATGCTGTTGGGACGCTTCTGGGGGTTAAGAGGGATGGCGGTCCCGGCCTGGATCATCAGCCGGCACATCTCCTGGTACTCCGGTTCAGAGCCGTCGCACCAGTAGACCTTGTCGGGCTTGCAGAGCTGAGCGACCTCGTCTACCCATTTCGCCAGTTTCTTGTGTCGGATGTCGCCCCCTAGTTCCTCGACTCCCGGTTCATGGATTGCAGTAGCCATAAATGCCCTCTTCCCGCCCCGCCAGGGTCAGCGAAGCACGATTATGAAAAATAAAGGAATATTGTGCTCCTAATCGGGGCAGAAAACCAAGTAAAGACCGGTAATGGGATGCACAATCAGGAGCGCAGGGGGAAGTACGCGACGAGTGCCTGCTCCAGGTGTTCCAGGGTCTCTTCCACGGTGAGGCTGTACATTTCGCGGCCGCCGTCGAGGCCGGATTCGATGGCGTGCTTCAGGAAGTGTCCGGCGGCCTCAATGGCCAGGGGATCGGTGAGGACCTTGCCGGTACGGCGGTGGTACTCCGCCCAGGCGGGGTGCGGCAGGGCGATCCAGACGGGGCGGCCGCTCGCCAGGAACTTGATGTCCACGGCGTCGGCGTGGCGGGTAGCGATGGCCACGATCAGCGCCTGGTAGATGCAGTGAACGTCCTGGCCGGTCCAGCGGTCGCGCGCGTGGAAGTCGTCGTACATGACCGGAAAAGTCTAAATGACGCGCCGGACCGCCGCAAAGCGCGGATTCAATCGCCCGCGAAGCGGGCTCTTCCCTGCCGCGCGCTGTTTCCCACCGCTTCGCGGTGGGCTACTTTCAAACGGCCGCTGAAGCGGCCTGGGGTCAGCGGTGCTTGTGGCGGCGGTGGGCGCGGCTGGGTTCGGGCTCGACCACGGCGAACTGCAGCTTGCGCTGCATGCGGTCGATGCGGTCCAGCAGCACGCGCACGCGGTCGCCCAGCGAGTAGGCCTTCTTAGAGCGCTCGCCCATGATCTGCTTGGTGTTCTCGCGGTAGGTGTAGCGATCGCCCTCGAGCGACTGGAGGGGTACCAGACCCTCGATGAACATGTCCATCAGCTCGACGAAGAAGCCGAACTTGGTGACGGAGATGATGAGAGCGTCGAACTCCTCGCCGACGCGGTCTTGCATGAACTTGATCTTCTTCCACTCCAGTAGCTCGCGCTCGGCCTCGTCGGCGCGGCGCTCGGTCTGGGAGGAGGTCTCGGCGATATCGTGGAGCTCGTCGAGGTCCATGGGGCCGCCCATCGGTCGGCGGTCGACGGGTGACGGTCGGCAGCCGTCGCCGTGCGCACGCTTAGACCAGGGGCTTGGCGTTTCGCTGTGGGCGACCGTTCCCTTCCCCACGGGCGCGCCGCCGTGCTCCTCCTCCGCCGACTCGGCGAGAACGTCCTTGAGGATGCGGTGGATGATGAGATCGGGATAGCGGCGGATGGGCGAGGTGAAGTGGGTGTAGGTGGGCGCGGCCAGGGCGAAGTGCCCCTCGTTCTCCTCCGAGTAACGCGCCTGCTTGAGTGAGCGCAGCATGAGGAACGACAGGATGCGCTCCTCCGGCTTGCCGGCGATCTTCTGGGTGAGCTTCTGGTACATGCGCGGGGTGATGTGCACGTCCTCGGGGATCTCGAGCTGGCGCGGGTTGCGGCCGGAGCCGTGGCGGGCGCGGCGGTCGGCGTGCAGCTGCACGCGTTTCACCGGCAGCGCCCCGACACCCAGGGAGTAGCCGAAGCCGGCGGCGATAGTCTCGAAGTCGAAGACCTTCCTGGGGTCGGGCTTCTCGTGGATGCGGTAGAGCGAGGCTACGTCCTTGCTCTCCAGGTAGGAGGCCACGCACTCGTTGGCGGAGAGCATGAACTCCTCGATGAGGCGGTGGGCGATGTTGCGCTCGCTGGGCACGATGTTCTGCATCAGGCCGTTCTCGTCGAACTCGATGACCGGCTCGGGCAGGTCGAAGTCGATGGAGCCGCGGCGCTGGCGCTTGCGGTTGAGGATGAGGGCCAGCTCGCGCATCAGCTCGAAGACGTCGAGCAGCGAGTGGTAGCGCTGGCGCAGGGCGCGGTCGCCCTCGAGGATGGCGTTGACGGCGGTGTAGGTCATGCGCTCGGCGGAGCGGATGACGCCGTTGTGCAGCTCGTAGCCCAGCACCTCGCCCTGGTGGTCCATCTCCATGACGCAGGACATCACCAGCCGGTCCACCTGCGGGCGCAGCGAGCAGATATCGGTGGAGAGCTCCAGGGGCAGCATGGGGACGGCGCGGTCGGGGAAATAGACGGAGGTGCCGCGCAGGCGGGCCTCCTGGTCGAGCGCCGAGCCCTCGGTGACGTAGTGGGCGACGTCGGCGATGTGTACCTGGAGCTCGTAATGGCCGCTCGACTTGCGGCGGACGAAGACAGCGTCGTCGAAGTCGCGGGCGGTCTCGCCGTCGATGGTGACCACGGGGACGTGGCGGAAGTCGCGGCGGCCGTGCAGTTCGCGGGCGGCGATGACCGGCTCGATGGCCTGCGCCTCTTCGATGACCTCCGGCGGGAAGCGGTGGGGGATATGGAACTTGCGGATCATGATCTCCACGTCCACGCCGAAGTCGTCCTCGTAGCCGAGGACCTCGACCACGCGGCCGCGCGGGTTCTGCGTGGGCGTCGGCCAGTCGGTGATCTCCACGTCCACCACCACGCCTTCCAGGTCGTCGAAGGTGGTGCGCCGCTTGGCCTCTTCGCCGAGCACGCGGTGCTGCGGCCTCTTCTTCCTCGGTGCAGCCTCCGTGGCCTCCGTGTCCTCCGTGGTGAGCTTTTCCATCCCCCGGGGGATGATCACATCCATGGTGATCTTCTCGTCGATGGGAGTGACGAAGTTGTGCTTGCTGCCGTAGTGGAAGGTGCCGACCACGGTGTCGTGGGCCCGCCCGACCACCTTGACGATGCGCCCTTCGGCGCGGCCGTCGGGGCGGATCTGCCCTACCTGGACCAGCACCCGGTCGCCATGCATGGCATTGCCCAGGGCGGGCGGAGGGATGAAGATGTCGCGCTCGATCTTGTCCTTCAGCTCGCCGCTCTCGGGGATGACGAAGCCGTAGCCGTCGCGGTGGGTGGTGAGGCGGCCGACCACGGTATTGCCGCCGCCACGGGACTTGGGGAGGGCGTAGCGGTCGCCGGGAGCAGCCACCAGCACCCCTTTACCGACCATGCGCTCCAGTCTTTCTCCGAGCTCGCGGCGTTCCTGGCCGCCGCGCAGCCCCAGCTCCCGGACGAGCTGCTTAAACCCTGCGCTTCCTTTGGGTTGGCGCTCCAGGCGCCGGAGGATGGCTTGCTCGGAGATCATGGAGTAGTAGGTCCGCGCTGTAACCCTATCCTAAGCGCGAACTGTTGCGGGCGATAGGGCCTTCGCCCGATATAAGAATTGCTAACCCGGTTGGAAGATTTACACCGCAGGCCGACCATGCCTGCGGCTTAGGTAAAACAGCGGCCACCTCCGTCCTCCGGAAACCCTTTGCCAGTCGCAGGTTTTTTGCGCTGCCGCTCACCCCAAGGACGGGCCCGGTTTGGCAGCCGAAGTGCCGCTAGCTGCCCGTACCTCCCCCAGATGAGATTCCTTCCCCGGCGCCCGTCTGGGGCGCCCGGGAGGGGGTTTCGGGGGCCTCTCGACCCCAGCAGTTGGAAAGGATTTCGATGTCCATGTGGAAGCCTACGAGTCAGCCCGTCCGGGCCCCTAAATCCCCCGAACCGGAGAAGCTCATGAGCACCAGCGCTGCGCCGACCCCCAGCAGTCCCACCCCCGACGTCCTCCCCGCCACCACTCCGCGTAGTCCTTCCCTGACTTCCCAAGAGCAAGCCTCGATCGGCAAGTCGCTGGTGATCAAGGGCGAAGTGACCGGTTCGGAATCGCTGTACATCGACGGACGTGTCGAAGGCTCCATCAACCTCCCCGGCAACCGCGTGACCGTAGGCCGCAATGGCGTGGTCGCCGCCAACATCAACGCCCGCGAGATCGTCATCCTCGGCAAGGTGCGCGGCAACCTGATTGCCAGCGATCGCGTGGACATCCGCAACGAAGGCTCGCTGACCGGCGACGTCGTAGCCCAGCGCATCTCCATCGAGGACGGCGCCTTCTTCAAGGGCGGCATCGACATCCGCAAGCCCGGTCAGAAGATGAACGGCGAAACCAAAGTCGAAACCATGCCGGCAACCGAAGCCAAGGAAGCGGCCGCGGCCGCCCGCGCGTAGGTTTCTCCCTCCCTGGCACCCTGGTCCGGTCGCCTCGCCGCCGTGACCAGGGCGCCAGGTGCAATGCACCTGTCGCCCAGGGGCAGATATCGAGCAGTCATCATGGTCGAAAGGATCCTGCAGTTCTTCTCCGTCGCCTGCTCCCACCGCAAGATCACGCAGCCCTTCACCGCCTCCACCGCCCGCGCCGCCAATGGCGACTGGGAAGCGGTGGGCACAGGGCCCAGCCACTACGTGGTCTGCCTGGAGTGCGGCAAGAAGTTCGCTTACGACTGGGAGCGGATGCGGATAGTTCGCTAGCCCTGTGACCGACGGGTACAAGGCGCCGCTAGGCGCTCGCCGCCGCCCGGGCGGCTCGTGCCCCCGCCCAGTCCACCGAACGCAGGGTCTGCACCGAGACCACCAGGTACCACAGCCCTGCCGCAGGCCCCAGGTCCACCAGCCCGGCATTGCCCGGCGGTGTAGGGAAGGTGGCGATGTTCAGCACGGCGAGCGCTGCGATGATCAGGAGACCGAGCCCGCCGAACACTTTGCCGAATCGCGGGTGGCGGAGCATGTTCAGGGCGAAGAGGAACGTGCCGAGGATGATGTAAGCGTCCCAGGCGACGTCCAGGCCGAGGTCCACGTGGCGGAGCTTGATCCACACGTCCTCGGGCACTTGGCCGCGCCCGCCGGAGCGCACCGCCAACTGCACCATCAGCATGGCGGTGATAAGGGCGCCGGCCACCACGTTCGACACCGCTGCAATCTGTAGCGAGACGGCCCGCCGCTCCAGCCGCAGCAGATGGTAGAGACCCACGCTGGCGACGCTGAGCAGCGGCCCGAAGGCGGCCACCAGCGCGGCGGCCGCCACGTCGGGGATCGGCGCTGCCGCCATTACCGCGAAGCAAATCCACGCCAGGACGCCGCACAAGCCGCCGGTGCGCACCCAAGAAACGGTCAGATCGTTCATGGCTGCCTTTCGAACTGATTTCAGATTTCAGATGTGAGATTTCAGATGTTCATCGTCTTATCGAGAGACGAGCACATCTGAAATCTCGAACCTGAAATTCGAAATCTGAATCCCTAGGGCTTCTGCAGCTCGCCGTTCTCCGCCGTGACTGATGGCTGAGGGCTGACGGCTGAGGACTTCTTCCGCAGGTCGGTCAGGAGCCCCGACCCGGTCAGCCACAGGCCACCGGCGACCGCTGCCGCCCAGGTGAGAGATACGAGCAGTACCTGCTCCAGGTTCCGCAGTTGGGAGCCGTCAAGTGGGACCGCCCGGGCGACGGCGTGCCCCATGGCGAAGGCGAAGACGGTGACCACCAGGGCCTTGCGCAGCTCTCCCCAGGGCATGGCGCCCAGCCGCACCAGGCTGCGGCGGTGCAGCAGCGCCGCCAGCACCACGGTGTGAACCAGGATGCCCAAATTCGAAGCCCACGCCAGCCCCAGCACGTCGAAGCGATGGAACAGACCGGCGTACAACGGCAGCGAGGCAAGAGTGACGAGCGTACCCGCGACCATCGGCGCCAGGGTGTTGCCGGCGGCATAGAAGGCGCGCGAATACAGCCCCTGCGCCGCCCATAGCGGAAGGGCGATGGCGAAGATGAAGAAGAAGGCGGCGGTCTGCTGGGTGTCGGCCATGGCGAAACGCCCACGGCGGTACACCAGGTCGACCAGCGGCACCGCCAGCACCATCATCCAGGCGACGGCCAGCATGGAGGCCGCGACCACGCGGTACACCGACCCGCTGACCTGCTCGGCGAATTCCCGCCGCCGGTTCTCGCCGAACAGGCGGGCGAAGAACGGCAAGGACGCCTGGGCGGTCGCCTGGGCCAGCACCCCGATGGGCACCGCCAGCAACCGCTTGGCGTAATTCAAGCGGGTGATGTCGCCGGCGCCTCCGGAGGCGAAGAAGCGCAGGATCCACTCGTCGGCGGTGACCAGCGAGACCCCGACCATCAGCGGGATGGAGAGCCGCACCCACTCGCGCAGCGATTCGTTCTTCAGGTCGAGCGACGGGCGGTAACTCATCCCTGCCCGGCCGGCGCCGATGGCGTTCACCAGGAAGGGCCCGGCGAAGCTGCCGGCCAGCGCGCCCACGGCCAATCCGCCGACTCCCATCGTGCCGCCCAGCAGCACGCCTCCCAGGATGATGCAGACGTTGTAGAGCAGCGGGCCCAGGGCCGGCAGCAGGAACATCCGCCGGGCCGACAGGACCGCCGCCACGATGCCGCCGACGTAGAAGAAGAGTTGGGCGGGGAGCAGGATGCGGGTCAAGCGGGCGCAGAGTTCCACCTGCTCGGGGGTGAAGCGGGGGAAGATGAGCCGGGTGAGCTGCGGCGTGAAGATCTCCGCCAGCAGGATGCCGGCGGTAAGAGCGATGGCGACGAAGGTAAGGATGGCGGAGAAGGCGCGCTGGGCGTCCTGCTCGCGCTTCTGCGCCAGGAAGCGGGTGAAGATGGGGATGAAGGTGACGGAGGCGGTCCCGCCGGCCAGCATGTAGTTGAGCCAGTCGGGGATGGTGAAGGCGGCGACGTAGGCGTCGGTCTGCGGCCCAGCGCCGAAGGCCCAGGCGATGTAGGCCTCGCGGACGTAGCCGATCATCCGTGACAGCAGCACCGCCGCCATCAGCAGCAGGGTGGCGGAGAAGGCCGAGTGCTCGTGCGAGGGGCGCAAGCTCCGCGCCGCCCGCGCCAGCATGCTCTCCGGAGGCCCGCTGTCGGTCATCGGTGCCGCGATTCTACACGACAAGAAAAAGGGGAAGGGCCGAAACCCTTCCCCCGTGTTCGGGTCCTGACTGGTTGGTTAGAACTCGAACTTCACCATCAAGCGGCCGTAGAACGGACGCTGGAAGGCACCCAGGTTCCCGCGCGGCTTCAGGTAATCCGCGTTGGGGACGCCCACGGTGCGCTGCAAGCGCTCGTCGGTACGGGTCAACCGCTGCATGTTGGCGATGTTGAACAGGTCCACGCCGAAGCGCAGCCGGCTCTTCTCCGTCAGGTTGAAGGCGTAGTCCGCATGCAGATCGACTGTGCCTGTCGTCGGCAGACGGCCCACCGAGCCACGGCCACCGATCGGGATCTCGCCCGCGTTGGCGTAGACCGGGTGCGCGGCCAGCGAGTTGATCGGCACGCCCGTTTCCACACGCACGCTGCTGCCCAGGGTCAGGCCCTTCAGCGCGGTCTTGTCGAAGACGTAGCTGAAGAAGGCATTGACCACGTGGCGGCGGTCGGTGTTCAAGTACCCGCTGGCGAACTGGTTGCCCAGCAGGTTGAACTCGCCCTGCGTGAAGTCGAACAGTGAGCTGATCGAAGGATCGGTCTGCCCATTGTCGTTGCGGAAGGCGCCTTCGTAGTTACCCTTCAGCTTGGCGATGCGCCAGTTGGTGCGCAGCTGCCAGTTCTTACTGAAGGACTTGTTGACCTCGAATTCCACGGCCTGGTAGTCGCGCCGCGGGCGCACGAAACCATCCGCAAGACCGTCGGCCAACTGGTCGCCAGGGCTCCGCCCGCCGATGTAGTTCGGCGTGCCGGCCAGGTCGGCAAACGTGGGCACGATGCAGACCGAGTCCAGACCGGCCGCGTTCGTGACTACGTCGCCGTTGCTGTCCGTGACCTGACCCAGATCAAAGGGGGTCGGGCCGCTCAGCGGATTCGGCAGGCCAGCCGCGTCAGGCTCGAAGCCGTTGCAGGCTGCCGGGACAGCGCCCGCCGAGTCGTACGCGATCTGGATGGGGTTTACAAACAGGTCGGTCGTTGGCGTCGGGTTGGTGATCCAGTAGATCTGGTGCACGCCGGCGTTGGACGCCTCGGGCGAGATGCCCGCGATGTCCTCCACTGCGCGCTTCAGGCGGCGGTCGACGTAGCGGGCGCTGAAGATCACGCCCTGGCCGAACTCCCGCTCGAAGCCCACCACCCACTCGTCCAGGTACTGCATCTTGGTCCCAGGAGCGAGAGCCGTTTCGGCGGCCAGGTTCAGGGCTGGGCCAAACGCCGCCCCGATGCCGGCACCGCCAAACAAGCCGGCAGCGTCGTTGGGGTCGCTCATGAGGTGGCCTGCGTCCAGCACCGGGGTGATGGTGCCATCGGCGTTGAAGTCCACCAGACTCACGCAGCTGCCGTCCACCGAGCACGCACCGTTGCCCGGATCGGGGTTGGCGGCGTCGCGGATGAACGGAGGTGCCCACGCCATCAGCCCCAGGCTGGACTCTCCGCTCAGCGAGCGGATGGCCAGATCCAGCGGCAGCGCGTAGTTGTAGCGGCCGAAGTTGGTGTAGATCTTCGTCTTGCGGTCGCCCCACGGGTCCACCGATACGCCGATACGCGGCGACCAGTTGCCGGTGAAGGTGTAGTTGCTCAGCGTGCCCTGGAGGTACTGCTGCTCCCAGCGCAGGCCGAGGTTCAGCGTGAGGTACTTCCACGGGCTCCAGGAATCGTTCACGTACAGCGTGTGGTAGGTACCGTCGGTGTCGAACTCCGGATCGGAGAACACGCCGCGGGTCTGCCACAGGAACACATGGCTGAGGCCGAAGCCCGGCACGTCCATCAGCGGGCAGTCGGTGCAGCCGTTGTTGCGGCGCAACTGGAACGTGCCATCTTGCAACAGGCCGGCTAGCGTCGGGATGCCCGGCGCAGTGCCGCCTATTGCGTCGATGGAATCGCCGGCGTAGTTGAGAGCCGGAATAGGCGAGCGCCCGCCAGTACGGAGGCGGATGCCGTCGTAGCTGCTGCGGTCGTAGCGGTACCCGATGGAGACGCTATGATCGCCACCGAAGTGGAACGTCTTGTTGGTGTCGAGGTTGATCCCGACGTTCTCACCGGTCGTGTTCTCGATGTACCCAAAGCCCTGCATGAAGTACAGGCCGGTAGTGGTGCACGTCCCTGCGCTGGCGCAGTTCAGCGTCGGGCGGGGGTCACGAGCGGTCAGGTTTTGGATCTGGCGAACGTCGGTCAGCGGCGTATCCGACAGGTAGTTGTGGCCCCAGCTCACCGACGCGTTGAGCAACCAGCTCGGGCTCAGCGTGCCGTTGTAACGGCCGACGATGTTGCGGGTGCCGAACGCCAGCTGGTCGAAGCCGGTGTCGTTGATCACCTGCGTAAAGTCGCCGTTGGACTGGAACGGCGTGCGCGACGGGTCGCCGAAGACGGACGCTTCCACCTGGTGGCTGTCGCTCAGGCGGACGGTGCCCTTGGCGGCGTAGTTGTACGCGGTGGTCTTGTTGGTCATGGGCGCCAGCAGGCCCGCGCCCGGAGTGGGCACGATGCCGTGCAGGTCGTCGAACTCCAGGTCCGAGCGGTTCCACGACGGGTTGAACGACCCGAAGAAGAACACGTTGTCGCGGAAGCCCGGCACGTAGCCGCCGATTTCGCCGCTCACGTCGTACCCGTACTGGTGAAGCACCTTGCCCAGGGGGTTGAACAGACCGAAGTCGTCGGCATGCAGCCGCTGCGCCTCGAAGGAGTTGGGCTGGAAGAAGCCGGTCACCGCACCGTGGTAGTCGCGGCTGCCCGACTTGGTCACGATCTGCACCACGCCGCCGGTGGACTTACCGTACTGCGGCTCATAGCCGCCGGTCTTCACCTGGACTTCCTTCACGAAGCTCA
>CAYTPH010000067.1:0-11058 GCA_964439635.1 uncultured Terriglobales bacterium | reverse complement strand
CAGCTCCAGATGGCGGAAGCGGTCGAGCAGGCGCTGCAGGAGAAGCGTCATCTGGTGGTCGAGGCCGGCACCGGCACCGGCAAAACGCTCGCCTACCTGCTACCGGTCATCCGCAGCGGCCAGCGCGTCGTCATCTCCACCGGCACCAAGACCCTGCAGGAGCAGCTCTTCTACAAGGACGTCCCCTTCCTCGAGCAGGTGCTGTACCCCAACGGGGAGGACAAGCTGAAAGTCTGCTACATGAAGGGCCGCAACAACTACCTCTGCCGGCAGAAGCTGTACGACGTCAAGGACCAGCCGGTGCTCAGCGGCCTGGAGGAGATCGACCAGCTGCGCGTCATCGTCGAGTGGGAAAAGACCACCGAGAGCGGCGACCGCTCCGAGCTGGTCGGCATCCCCGACGCCAGCCAGCTCTGGCAGAAGCTCGACGCCCGCTCCGACTCCTGCACCGGCCAGAAGTGCCCGCAGTGGGACCGCTGCTTCATCACCGAGATGCACCGCCGGGCGCAGGAATCGGACATCGTCATCGTCAACCACCACCTGTTCTTCGCCGACCTGGCCATCAAGCAGGCGGCCGACGGCTCCCCCGACGCCGGCGTGCTGCCCGAATTCGCCGCCGTCATCTTCGACGAGGCCCACGAGCTCGAGGACGTGGCCTCCAGTTACTTCGGCGTCTCCGTCAGCGACCTCCGCTTCGCCGAGCTGGTGCGCGACCTGGAGCGCATGCTCGGTCAGAAGAAGATCCTGACTGCCTCGCTGATGCAGGCTGCCGCCCACCTCAAGGAGCGCTCGCAGTTCTTCTTCGCCCTGCTGCCGCAGCAGGAGGGCCGCTTCCCCTTCGACAACCGCCGCGAGTTCCTGGAGGAGAACGGCGACGAGTACCTCGGCCTGCAGCAGTCGCTGCTGCGGCTGGGCTCGGAGCTGCAGGCCATCAAGGAGAAGCCCGAGGAAGTCCACATGCTGCTGCGCCGCGTCGAGGAGCTGAAGGTGGCGCTGGGCTTCGTCATGGAGCATGAAGACCGCAACACCGTCTTCTGGATCGAGCGGCGCGGCGCCGGCCCCCGCGGCCGCGGGCGCTCCCACGTCTTCGTCCAGGCCACCCCCATCGACGTCTCCCAGATCCTGCGCAGCACCCTGTTCGAGCCCCTGAACACCGCCATCCTCACCTCGGCCACGTTGGCGGTGAGCGGCGGCTTTCAATACATCCGCCAGCGGCTGGGGCTGCAGCACGCCCGCGAGCTGGTGGTGCCCTCGCACTTCGACTACGAGAGCCAGGCCATCCTCTACGTCCCGCCCGACATGCCTGACCCGCGCATGCCGCAGTTCACCCAGGTGGCCGCCGACCGCATCCGCCGCCTGCTGGAGATCACCCGCGGACGCGCCTTCTGCCTGTTCACCAGCTACGCGCAGATGCACCAGGTCTTCGACCGCCTGGAGGACGAGGTCGAGTACCCCATGCTGCTGCAGGGCACCGCGCCCAAGAACGCCCTGCTGGAGGAGTTCCGCTCCACGCCGAATGCCGTACTGTTCGCCACCGCATCGTTCTGGCAGGGGGTGGACGTGCAGGGCGAGCAGCTCAGCTGCGTCATCATCGACCGCCTGCCCTTTGCCGTGCCTAGCGACCCGGTGGTGGCCGCCCGAGTGCGGGCTATTGACGCCGACGGCGGCAACGCCTTCTTCCAGTACCAGGTGCCGGCGGCGGTCATCACCCTCAAGCAGGGCTTCGGCCGCCTTATCCGCTCCCTGCACGACCGCGGCCTGCTGGCGCTGCTGGATAACCGCATCCTCAAGAAGCAGTACGGCCGCATCTTCCTCGACAGCCTGCCCCGCTACCAGCAGACCACCCGCCTCGAGGACGTGGAGCGCTTCTTCGGTTGTCATCCTCCCGAATGACGTGGCGCGGCCGCCCTTGGCCGCGTCATCTTTCGGAGGGGCACGCCTTCAGGCGTGCCGTAAGGCTGCCCAGAAGATGATCCGGCTTTAGCCGCTGAGGGTTGCAGGTAACGCCGCCGTCCGGCGGCTGAGCGAAGCCCCCAGGAGGCCCGGTTTTGGCCTCCCGGGGTGCGCTGTATCGGGGCGCCTCGCCGGCTGTCGCGAGCGCGCCTCGCGCTCGCCACCTTCGCGTTACAATAAAGTGTTTAGCCGCCATCCATGCGCCTTTTCGTGTGTGGACGCGGACAGGAGCGTACGTGTTCGAAGTCACCGTGGAAGACACTTTCGCCGCCGGCCACTACCTGCGCAACTACAAGGGGAAGTGCGAGAACCCGCACGGCCACAACTACAAGGTGCGCGTCACCCTGGCCGGCCGCGAGCTCGATAAGGCCGGGCTGCTGCTCGACTTCAAGGACCTGAAGGAGGTCATGAAGCCGGTCATCGACCGCCTCGACCACCAGATGATGAACGACGTCGCGCCCTTCATCACCCTGAACCCCTCGGCCGAGAACCTGGCGAAGTTCTTCTACGACGAGACCAATGCGCTCCTGCTGAAGACCACCAACGGCCGCGTGCGGGTGAAGGACGTCACCATCTGGGAGACCGACACCACGACCGCGACCTACTACGAATGAGTTCCCAGTTCCCGGTTCCCAGTTCCCAGTTGGCCATGACCGCTGAAAGAACTGGGAACTGGGAACTGGCAACTGGGAACTGATGCAGATAACCGAGATCTACCGGTCCATCCAGGGCGAGAGCAGCTTCGCCGGTCTCCCCTGCACCTTCGTCCGCCTGACCGGATGCAACCTGCGCTGCTCCTGGTGCGACTCCGAGTACACCTTCACCGGCGGGCGCAAGATGTCCCAGGCGGAGGTGATGGCCGAGGTGCGGCGCCTGGCGACCTCCGGCCTGGTGGAGATCACCGGCGGAGAGCCCCTGCTGCAGGACCGCGAGGTCGTCCCGCTCATGCAGGAGCTCATCGCCTCCGGCTACACTGTTCTGCTGGAGACCAGCGGCGAGCGCCCGCTGGCTGGCGTCCCCGCGGAGGTCCACAAGATCGTGGACGTGAAGTGCCCCGGCTCCGGCGAGGACGGCACCTTCCGCCAGGAGAACCTGGCCACCCTGACTCCGCGCGACGAGCTCAAGTTCGTCCTCGCCGGCCGGGCCGACTACGACTTCGCCCGCGACTTCACCCGCACGCACGGGCTCGAAAGCCGCGTGGCCTGCGTGATATTCTCCCCGGCTTTCCGTAAGGACGCAGCCGGCGCACGCGACACCTCGCACTGCCTGCTCGATCCGCGGGAGCTGGCCGCCTGGATCGTGGAGGATGGGCTGGACGTCCGCCTGGGGCTGCAGCTCCACAAGTTCATCTGGCAGCCAGAGATGAAAGGGGTCTAGAGGAAACACGTTTCTTGGCAGTCGCCGTTCATGAGCCCGGAGGGCGCTTGAAAGTAGCCCACCGCGAAGCGGTGGGAAAGGGCGTGATTCCCGCGAGGAGCCCGCTTCAGCGGGCGATTGAAAGCGACTCAGCCGCGGTAACCGGACCCGATTACCCGCGTAATCCAACGGCCCAGCGGCAACTCGCATCACAAGAAAGGTGAGCACCGGGAGATGTCAGAACAGCGAAGCCGGGCGGTGGTCTTGCTCAGCGGTGGCATGGATTCGTGCGTCACTGCCGCTCTGGCGGTCCGCGACTACCGCACGGCGGCGCTGCACGTCAGCTATGGCCAGCGAACCGAGGCGCGGGAGAAACGGGCTTTTGAAGGCATCTGCGACCGCCTCGGCATCCGCGATCGGCTGCTGGTGCGGAACGAAGCTCTGCGGGCCATCGGAGGTTCGGCCTTGACCGACGTGAACATCGCGGTGCCGCAAGCCACTTCCGAGATAGCCGCGCACGTGCCCGTCACCTATGTCCCTTTCCGCAACGCCCACCTGCTGGCCGCCGCCGTCAGCTGGGCCGAGGTGCTGGGAGCGGAGAAGGTGTTCATCGGGGCGGTAGAGCAGGACAGCTCGGGATACCCGGATTGCCGTCCAACCTTCTATCGCGCGTTCAACGAGGTGGTACGCGCGGGGACCCGGGAGGGCCGCATTTACGTGGTGGCGCCCCTCATCGGCATGCGTAAGGCCGAGATCGTCCGGAACGGTCTGGAACTGGGCGCTCCGTTCGATTTAACATGGTCTTGTTACAGCCGCGAAGACGTGGCCTGCGGAGTCTGCGAGAGCTGCGTGCTGCGGTTGCGGGCCTTTGCCGCCGCCGGCGCCAGCGATCCGGTCGCTTACGCCTCGGCAGCACGCACTGATTGAAAGTTCATAAGCCGGAGGGCTTACTCTCATGAAGAAAGTCGCATTGACGTTGATGATCGCCGTGCTGGCGGCCCTGGTCGCCGTCCCCGCCCTGGCGCAGAACACCGGTAGCGTAAAGGGCAAGGTGGTGAGCGAGAAGGGCGAGCCCCTGGCCAAGGCCACGGTCGAGTTGCTCGATCCCGCCACCAAGAAGAAGTACAAGGGCGAGACCGACAAGAACGGCGAGTTCGTGATCAAGGACATTCCTGTAGGCGCCTACAAGATCACCATGTCGCACGACGGACAGGCGCGCTGGGCGGCCGAGGGCTTCGAGATCCGCGCCGGCCAGGAGTCGCCCGCCCTCATCGACCTCGCCGCTGCCAAGAGAATGGCGGAGCTGAGCGAAGAGGAGAAGAAGAAGCTGCTCGAACAAGCCAAGAAGGCGGAGGCCGAGCGCACCAAGATCAAGGGGCTGAACCAGAAGCTGCAGCAGGCGCGCCAGCTGGAGCAGGCCGGCGACGTGGACGGTGCCATCGCCATCTACCAGGAGGCGGTGAGCATCGACGCCACCAAGGACCTGCTGTGGGCCAACCTGGGCGGCGCGCTGCTGGCCAAAGCCGGCACCACCACCGACCGGTCGGCCAAGACCCAGCTCGGGACCCAGGCCATCGACGCCTTCCAGAAGGCCCTGGCCCTCAAGAATGATGCCGCCTATCACAACAACCTCGGCCAGGCCTACGCGCTCGCCGGGATGAACAAGGAGGCGGCGGCGGAGTACACCGCGGCCGCCGGCCTGGATCCGGTGAACGCCGCCCAGTACTGGTACAACCTGGGCGCCATCCTGACCAACACCGGCCAGATCGACGAAGCCAATGCGGCCTTCGACAAGGCCATCGCCGCCGATCCCAACAAGGCCGACGCTTACTACTGGAAGGGCATCAACATGCTCGCCAAGGCCACCATCGATCCCAAGACCAACAAGACCGTCGCCCCTCCGGGCACCGAGGAGGCTTTCAACAAGTACCTGGAGCTCCAGCCTGAGGGGAGGTTTGCCGCCCCGGCCAAGGAGATGCTGGCCAGTCTCGGCGCCGAGATCCAGACCGTGTACAAGAAGGGCAAGACGAAGAAATAGCGGAGTGAGCGCTCCGGCTCCGGGCGGCCACATGGGCCGCCCGTTTTGGTTTTGTGTGGCCGCGGGGGGTGGACCCGCGGCGTCCGCGCGGGGCGCCGAATCTAGGGCCATCCGGTCGCGGTGGTTTATCCTTCCGTGACCATGGCCTTCGAGTCGCCGACCGCCGGCGTCCTCCCATTCCCCGAAGCCCGGCGCATCGTGGAGGAGCAAGCCGCTGCTATCCAGCCTCCTCAAGTCGAGGCTGTTGCGCTGGAGCGCGCGCTCGGGCGCGTTCTGGCCGAGCCCGTCCACGCCGACCGCGACTTCCCGCCATTCCGCCGGGCAGCCCGGGACGGCTACGCCTTGCGCTCCGCCGACCTGGCGCAGCTTCCCGCCAAGCTCAAAGTCGTCGGCGAGGTCCGTGCCGGCGCCAGCCTGGGACGGAGCATTGAGCGCGGCGAAGCGGCGGAGATCATGACCGGCGCTCCTACCCCCGACGGCGCCGACGCCATCGTCATGGTCGAGTACACCGCGCGCCACGGCGATACCGTCGAGGTGCAGCGTCCGGTGAACGCCGGCGAGAACGTGGCCGCCGTTGGCAGCGAGGGGAAGGCCGGGACCGAGCTGCTGGGCACGGGGACCCGGCTCGGATACGCCCAGATCGCCGCCGCTGCGGCGACCGGCAAGGCGGAGCTGAAGGTATTCACCAGGCCTAGCGTGGCCGTCCTCTCCACCGGGGATGAGTTGGTGGAGGTCCGCGAAACCCCGGGGCCCGACCAGATCCGCAACTCCAACAGCTACTCACTGGCGGCGCAGGTCGAGGCCGCAGGCGCCGTGCCTGTCCGCCTGCCCATCGCCCGCGACGATGCCGCGGGATTGCACACCGCCTTCGCGCAGGGCTTGCGCTCCGACCTGCTGCTCCTGACCGGCGGCGTCTCCATGGGCAAGTACGACCTGGCGGAGGACGTGCTGCGCGGCCTGGGGGCCGAGTTCTTCTTCACCGGCGCCCTCATCCAGCCGGGGCGCCCCATCGTCTTCGGACGGATCGGCAAGCGCTACTTCTTCGGCCTGCCGGGGAACCCGGTCTCCACCATGGTGACCTTCGAGCTGTTCGTGCGGCCGTTGCTGGAGGCGCTCTGCGGCGCCCGCCCGCGGCCGCTGCGTTTCCTGCTGTTGCCCCTCAAGTCGGAGGTGAGGACCAGGACCGGGCTGACCCGCTTCCTGCCCGCTCTCCTGAGCGGCGAGTCGGGGCAGACCCAGGTGGAGCTCGCCGGCTGGCAGGGCTCTGGCGACATCGCCACCGCCGCGCGCTCGGACTGCTACATCGTGGTCCCGCCCGACCGCGACCGCATCCCCGCCGGCGAGATGGTCTCGGTGCTGATGATGTAAGCTGGACGAGGATGCCTGCAAAGAGATCCAACCACCTGTCGCACTACGACCGGCGCGGCCGCGCCTCCATGGTGGACGTCTCCGCCAAGGTTCCCACCACCCGCACCGCCGAGGCCTCGGCCTTCGTCGCCATGTCCCGCAAGGTGCTGCGGGCGTTGCCCAACAATCCCAAAGGCGACCCGCTGGAGGTGGCGCGCATCGCCGGCATCTCCGCCGCCAAGCGCACCGCCGAGCTGATTCCCCTCTGCCATCCCCTGCCCCTCGCGCATGTTGATGTCACTACCACGCTGTGCAAGAATGGCGTCGCCATTGCCTCTCGAGTAACGACTACAGCGGCCACCGGTGTCGAGATGGAAGCCCTGGTGGCGGCCAGCGTCGCCGCCCTGACGGTCTATGACATGACCAAGGCCCTGGATAAGGGCATCGAGATCCGCCAGGTGGTGCTGCAGCGCAAGAGCGGAGGCAAGTCGGGGGAGTATCGGCGGAAGTAATCCATGCCAGCCAACGTCTCGGTCCTGCTCGTGGACGACAACCCGATGATCCTGGACATGCTGCGGCAGTCGCTCGCCCCGCTGGCCAACGTGGTGACCACCACCGACGGCGCCGACGCCATGCTCAAGGCCATCGACGAGGCCCCCGACCTGATCATCTCCGATTACGCCATGCCCGGCATGAACGGCCGCCAGCTCTTCGAGAAACTGCGCGGCCGGCCCTCCACCGCCAAGGTCCCCTTCATCATCGCCGCCAGCAAGGCCGACATCACCGACAAGCTCAAGCCCCTCCAGGACTCGGTCGAGGACTTCATCGAAAAACCTTTCTTCGTGAAGGAAGCGACGGCGCGGGTGAAGAAGGTGATCGACAAGATCGCGCTGGAGAAGATGGCGCGCGAGGCCCAGACCGCCTCCGACGGCCGCCTGCGCGGCTCCCTGGCGCAGATGAACGTGATGGACCTGCTGCAGTCGCTGGAGATGGGCCACAAAAACTGCGAGCTCATCCTCACCAACAACGGCGAGCGCTGCGACCTCTACTTCTCCGACGGCCAGATCAACCATGCCGTCTACGGCAAGCTCAAGGGCGACGAGGCGGTCTACAAGGTGCTGACCTGGACCGACGGCCAGTTCCAGATCGACTTCAACGGCCACACCTCGGAGCAGACCACCAGCCGCTCCACCCAGGGCCTGCTGATGGAGGGCCTGCGCCTGCTCGACGAAGCCAACCGCGACGCCGAAGACAACGTCCTGGAAGCGTAGATCACCATGTATATCGCTGCCGTCGTGACCGTCAGCGATTCCGCGGTCGAAGGCAAGCGCTCGGATTTCTCCGGGCCGGCGGTGACCTCCCTGCTCAAAGCGGAGGGCTTCCAGGTGGTGCACACGGCGGTGGTGCCGGACGACGTCCCCGCCATCCAGAAGGTCCTGCTGGAACTGGCCGGCCAGGCTGAGCTGGTGGTCACCACCGGCGGCACCGGGCTGGCGGAGCGCGACGTGACCCCGGAGGCCACCCGGGCCATCTGCGACCGCCTGGTGGAAGGCCTGGCGGAGCGCATGCGGCACGAAGGCATGCGCAAGACCCCCATGGCGGCGCTCAGCCGCGCGGTGTGCGGCGTCCGCGGCAAGACCCTGATCGTGAACCTGCCCGGCAGCCCCACCGGCGCCACCGAGAGCCTGCAGTCCATCCTCGATCTGCTGCCCCACGCCCTCGACCTGCTGCGCGGCAAGACCGCGCATTCCGAGACAAAGCGCTGAACCGCCTGCCCGCCGGACGCATCTCTGGTAGAGCCGTTGCTTGCAACGTCTCGGCCGGGAGACGTAGCAAGCTACGTCTCTACTGTAGAATAAGGCTTTTCCCGAGTCCTTCTTGAAGACACTTTTCCTCAAGTACAAAGCCTGGGTGCAGGCGGTGCTGATCCCGCTGGGACCCTGGGGTGTGTTCATCATCGCCGCGGTCGACTCCGCTTTGATGGGAGTGCCGCTGGATCCGCTGATCGCCTACTTCGTCTATCAGGACCCGCGGCGCTTCTGGTTGTACTGCGTGATGGCCTCCGCCGGCTCGGCGCTGGGCAGCGTGGTGCTGTGGTACATCGGGCTGAAGGGCGAGGAGCTGGTGCTGGAGAAGCGCATCTCCAAGCAGCGCCTGGAGGACATCCGCCGGCGCTTCCAGAAGCGGGAGTTCTGGGCGCTGATGCTGCCCTCGATGCTGCCGCCGCCCGCCCCGTTCAAGCTGTTCGTGCTCTCCGCCGGCGTCTTCAAGATGAAGCTGTCGCACTTTCTGCTGGCCATCTTCGCCGGGCGGATGCTGCGCTTCATCATCCTGTCGGTGCTGGTGATCGCCTTCGGGCCGCAGATCGTCAGCATGGCCGCGGTGCTGGTGAAGGAGCACCTGCCCATCACCCTGGGCACCATCGCCGCCGCCATCGTGGTGGGCTACGTCATCTACCGGCTGTGGCGCGAGCCGGTGGTCGAGCTAGAACACGAGATCGAGAGCAAGCTGCACGAGCGGCCGACGAGCCGCGCGGAAGGGTGACGCAGGAGGGCACTTTCCTTCCCGTCTCCCAGTTTTCCGATTTGTTTATAGCTGTGCCCCTCCCGCCCGCCCTCTGTCTTTCTTGCCCTTGCAGTCTTGGGGACAAGCTCTGTTCTGAAAGTAGAACAAAATGGAGAATTGTTCTCGCGACTAGCGGCGCCGAGCTAGATTCTAGAGAATGGCACAAGCGTACTTCTCAGGACCAACTCTCGACGATGTCCTGCACGAGGTGGTACAGGAGGCGATTGACCACGGCGTCTTAATCCATCCCACCAAGGGCGACGCGAAGGACCTCCCCGGTGTTCTGTTGGAGATTGCAAACCCGCGCGCACGGCTTAGCCGAACAGAGACTCGGGGCAGGCTATATAGCTGTATAGGGGAGCTTTGTTGGTACCTCTCTGCTACGAAGAAGCTCTCCTTTATCGAGTACTACGTGGCTGATTACAAGAATTACGCAGATGGGGATGAAATTTTCGGAGGTTACGGCCCCCGCCTGTTTAACTGGGAAGGTGTAAACCAAGTCGCAAATGTAACGGCGATACTCCGAAAGAATCGCGACTCTCGGAAAGCCGTTATCCAGCTGTTTGATGCTGATGACATTTTGGAAAAGCACAATGACGTCCCGTGCACGTGCACGTTGCAGTTCTTAGTAAGAGATGGCAAGCTCCACATGTTCACCACCATGCGCTAGAATGATATTCACTTGGGACTTCCGCACGATACGTTTTGCTTCACCATGCTTCAAGAAATCGTGGCGCGTTCACTAGCAATCGAAGTCGGGACCTACAAGCACGCGGTTGGCAGCCTGCACCTCTATGTGAAGGACATTCCGGCTGCTAAGAAATTCCTAAAGGAAGGGTTCCAGCCAACTCACCCTACGATGCCCGCGATGCCGGAGGGAGACCCTTGGCCGGCGATCAACCTCTTGCTGAAAGCCGAGGCCGCCATCCGCGAAACGCGCTCGTTCGATCGTGATGGTACAAAGGATTTGCCACCGTATTGGGCGGATATCATTCGTTTGTTGCAAGTGTTCCATGCAGCTAAGAAAGCGAAGGACGCCGAAGCGATCAAGGCGCTACGGAACGAAATGTCGTCCGACATATACTTCTCGTTCATCGACAGGACCCTTGGGCAGTTAGAGGCGAAGAAACTTTGAAGTGTGTGTGTGCAACCTTGGGTGATAGATGCATTCGACGCTAGCAACTCTAATAGACCGCTTGGACGGACCTGCCCTGTCGGGAACGAACGTGATCAGGTGGGGCTGTCCAGTCCCTTCGTTCGGTGATCCTTCGACGTCACTGGTTGCGACACTCGGGATTAACCCCAGCAACCGAGAGTTCTTGGATGAATCAGGGATCGAACTCGAAGGGAGATTCCGCCGGTTCCACACACTAAAGTCGCTGGGAATCCGCTCCTGGTCGGATGTCGACTCTCGTCACCTGCGGTTGATTGTCGACTCCTGCAGGTCCTATTTTCTGAGAAATCCTTATGACGCATGGTTCAAGAGGCTCGACGCCGTTGTGTCAGGTACGGGAGCTTCGTTCTACAACCAGTTCTCTGGTGCCTGTCACCTTGATGTGATTCCTTATGCAACGGCGCGTAAATGGACCGATCTTACGCCTCAACAGCGATCGTTGCTGCTAGCGTCAACCGCGGACACCCTGGGAGTACTCCTGAGGGATTCCCAGGTACGCATCCTGATTCTCAATGGTCAAATGGTGGTTCAGCACTTCGAGGAGATCGCACGCCTCGCCCTCGACCGAAGACAGATGGCGGGCTGGGAGCTCCCCCGTCGTACCAGGCCCAACGTGTTTGGAGTG
>CAYTPH010000066.1:0-11076 GCA_964439635.1 uncultured Terriglobales bacterium | reverse complement strand
GCCGGCAGCAAGGGCCTGAAGCGCGCCGCCGATTACATCGAGAAGCAGTTTCGCACCGCCGGGCTCAAGCCACAGGGGGTGGGCGGCACCTACCGGCAGCCGCTCACGGTGACCACCGGTGCGCGCCTGCGGGGCAAGAACGTGCTGTCGGCAAACGGCGGCGGCGAGCAGCGCTACCGGCTGAACCAGGACTTCATCCCGCTCAGCTTCTCGGCCAACGGGACGGTCACCGGGCCGGTGGTCTTCGCCGGGTACGGTGTCTCCGCGGACGAGCTCAACTACGACGACTTCTTCCACTTCGACGTGAAAGACAAGGTCGTGGTGCTGCTGCGCTACGAGCCTCCCGGCTTCGCGGAGAAGAACAACAAGCAGCGCACGCACCACGCCCACCTGATCACCAAGGCCATCAACGCGCGCAACCACGGCGCCCGGGCGGTGGTGCTGGTCAACGGCAAGCTGGAAGGCAAGGAAGAAGACGTGCTGATGCGGTTCGGCTCGCTGGCGGGGCCAGAGGACGCGGGCATCCTGATGGTGCAGGCCAGGAACTCGGTGGTGGACCAGTGGCTGAAGCAGGCAGGGAAGTCGCTGGAGGAGGTGCAGAAGGAGATCGACGCCAAGTCGCAGCCCGCCAGCTTCGCCCTGAAGCCGCCGTTCCAGCTGACCGTAACGGTGGACATCGAGCGCACCAAGGCCACGGTGGAGAACGTGCTCGGATACCTGCCGGGCAAGAGCGATGAGTACATCGTCCTGGGGGCGCACTACGACCATCTGGGGCTGGGGAATGCCAGCTCGCTGGCGCCGTCGGAGATCGGCAAGGTGCATCACGGGGCGGACGACAACGCCTCCGGCGCCTCCGGACTGATGGAGTTGATGCGCATGTTCGCCGCCGACAAGGAGCGCCAGCGCGGGGTGCTGTTCGCGGCCTTCGCCGCGGAGGAGATCGGGCTGCTGGGTTCGGCCGAGTGGGTGAAGAGCCCGACGTTGCCGCTCGACAAGGCGGTCGCCATGCTCAACCTGGACATGATCGGCCGCATCAAGGAGCGCAAGCTGTACGTCGGCGGCGTGGGCACGGGTTCCACCTTCCGCCCCATGGTGGAGGAGCTGGGCAAGCAGAACGGCTTCACCCTGGCCATGTCGGAAGGCGGCTACTCCGCCAGCGACCACACTTCGTTCGTGGCCAAGGGGGTGCCGGTGCTGTTCTTCTTCTCCGGCCTGCACGCGGATTATCACAAGCCGTCGGACACCTGGGAGAAGATCCAGGCCAAAGACGCAGCCGACCTGTTGAACGTGGTGGCCGGGATCACCGCGCGCCTGGAGGCCGGGGAGCGTCCCAGGTTCATCAAGGTCGAGGAACCGCGGCCCATGGGCGGCGGCGGAGGGCCGGGCTACGGGCCTTACTTCGGCTCCATCCCCGACTTCGGCGAGATCGAGAATGGCGTGAAGTTCGCCGACGTGCGCCCGGGCTCGCCCGCCGCCAAGGCCGGGCTGAAGCCGGGCGACATCCTGGTAGAGTTCGGCGGTAATCCCATCAAGAACCTCTACGACTTCACCGATGCGCTGCGGCGGAAGAAGGTGGGCGATACCGTCGAGGTGAAGGTCCTGCGCGACGGCAAGCCGCTTACCGCGCAGGTGACGCTGGAACAGAGAAAGTGAAGGGGTCGTGCGTGAGAAAAGATTCTAACTGCAGAGGGCGCAGAGGGAAGCTCGCAGAGATCGCAGTCGCACTGGTGGTCTTGCTACTGGGCGGGTTTGCCGCGGCGCAGGAGCTGGCGCTGCCGGAGGAGAAGCACTTGGAGAACGTGCGCCAGCTCACGTTCTCCGGCGAAAACGCCGAAGCGTACTTCTCGGCCGACGACAAGCAGCTCATCTTCCAGCGTGCCGACGGGGGCATCCCCTGCGACCAGATTTTCGTCCTACCGGTGGATGCGCCCGCGGGCACCAATCCGAAGATGGTGAGCAACGGCCGGGGCAAGACCACGTGCTCATATTTCTTTCCCGACGGGAAACGGATCCTGTACTCGTCCACCCACGAGGCCTCCCCCGAGTGCCCACCCAAGCCCGACTACAGCAAGGGCTACATCTGGGCGATCTATCCAGGGTTCGACATCTACACGGCGAAGCCGGACGGCAGCGGGCTGAAGCGGCTGACCTCCACCCCTGGCTACGACGCCGAGGCCACCATCCGCCGCGACGGCAAGAAGATCGTATTCACCTCCACCCGCGGCGGCGACCTGGACCTCTACACCATGGACGCGAGCGGCCGCAACGTCCGGCGGCTGACCACCGAGCTGGGCTACGAGGGGGGCGCGTTCTTCTCCGCCGACGGCAGGAAGATCGTCTACCGCGCGTACCACCCCAAGACCGAAAAGCAGATCGCGGAGTACAAAGAGCTCCTGAGGGAGAACGCCATCAAGCCCGCCAACTTCGAGATCTGGGTGATGGACGCCGACGGCCGCAACCAGCGCCAGGTGACCAGAAATGGCGCCGCCAACTTCGGGCCCTTCTTCCATCCCGACGGCAAGCGGATCATCTTCGCCTCCAACCTGGCGAACCCGCGCGGCCGCAACTTCGACCTCTACATGGTCAACGTGGACGGCAGCGGGCTGGAGCGGATCACCTTCAGCCCTGAGTTCGACGCCTTTCCCATGTTCAGCTCCGACGGCAAGCGGCTGGTGTGGGCTTCCAACCGGAAGGGAGCAAAGCCGGGCGACACCAACGTCTTCCTCGCCGATTGGGTGGAGTGAAGGGCCAGGCCGGCATTTTCTTTGCATCCGCAGGGCATGGCGGCCATCCTGAATGGCGGAGGAGACCATGCGCTGGTTCGAGCGGAAGTTCCGGTTCGATCTGCCGGAGGAGATGTTCGAGGTGGTGGTGGAGCGGCTGCGGGGGACCCCGGCGCGGATCGAAGACAAGATCCAGGGCGTCGCGGGGGAAGTGCTGCGCCGCCGCCGCGGGGAAGAATGGTCGGTGCTGGAGCAGATCGGGCATCTGCTCGACCTGGATGAGCTCCACACCGGGCGGCTGGACGATTATCTGGCCGGAGCCCGGGTGCTGCGTCCCGCCGACCTGGACAACAAGAAGACCAAGTCTGCCGACCACAACCGCCGCGAGCCGCACGACCTGGTGGCGCAGTTCCGGCGGGAGCGCATGGCGCTGGTGGAACGCCTGGAGCGCTGGCCGCGCCCGCGCGTGGGCCAGTCGGCGGAGCACCCGCGCCTGCAGCAGCCCATGCGAGTGATCGACATGGCCCTGTTCGTCGCCGAGCACGACGACCACCACCTCTCCAGGATGACGGAATTACTCCGGGAGAGGCCGGCGCAACAGGAAAAGGCCGCCGGCTAGGGCGGCCTTCGGGACCTTTCCTGGTCAGGTGTGCTTGCGTTCCACCACCAGCTCGGGGTGCTCGCGGCGGAACTTTTCGGCCACGTGGCAGTTCCAGCACACGGGGCGGCAGTTGGCCATGGCGTCGGGCAGGCGGTCCACCGGGACCTCGTCCCACGGCATGGTGCGGCGCTCGGCATCCATGAGGGCCGGCTTGTGTTCCAGCCAGTCGATGCGGGGCACTGCCCGCCCGCAGTAGGCGCAGGTCTTGCCCACGTACCACTCGGCCACGATATTGCGCACCAGGCAGCCTGCGGGCGAGGTCTCGACCTGGCGCAGGCACTCCTGCCCGCAGTCGCGCTTCTCCGGCCAGCGGGTGCACTCGCGCAGCTCCAGCCGGGTGGAGCCGAGAAAGACCTCCGCCGCGCCGCGGCCGGCTGCCACCTGCACTCCCACCGCCCGCTCGGTCTCCGGGCAGGTGACCATGCGCAGGCCGCGAAAACGCAGGTACCAGCGCAACGCCATGGCCGCCCGCAGCACCAGATACACGACGCCCAGCGCGATGGCTGACAGGATGAGATAGGTCCCGATCGTCATGGGACACCCCCGCACAGAACTTCCAGGGAGCAGCGTAAGATGCCGGGGTGGGCCGCGGTAGTACATTGGTCATAGGGGGTTGTGACGCCGGTCACGCCCCGCCAGGAGGGGCCGTGAGCGTGATCGACGAAGTAGTGCAGGCCAACCGGGAGTATGCCCGCGATTTCGGTTTCGGGCACCTGGGTCCGGAGCCGACCCGGCGGCTGGCCGTGCTGGCCTGCATGGATTCCCGCCAACCTATCAAGCGGATGCTGGGGCTGGACCCGGGCGAGGCCCACCTGCTGCGCAATGCCGGGGCCATCGTGACCGAAGACGTGCTGCGCTCCCTGCTCATTTCCCATCACATCAAGGGCACGCGCGAGTTCATGGTCGTGGCCCACACCGGGTGCGGCATGCAGGACCTGGCGGAGGATGGCTTCCGCGAGCGCCTGGAGCGGCAGAGCGGCCGCAAGGCGGAGGAACCGGCGCGCTTCCATGCCTTCCACGACCTCGACGAACACGTCCGCCGGCAGGTGGAGCGGGTACGCGCCCACCCCTGGCTGGCTGCCCTGGTCTCGGTGCGCGGCTTCGTCTACGACGTGAAGACGGGGCTCATGCGCGAAGTGCCCGCCTGAGCTTGTTCTGATTTCGGAACAAGAAACAACTCGAATGTGCCGGCGTCCGGAAACGCGCTAGTGTGGGAAAAGGAAAGGGATGCCGGCTTCCGACGACATCATCGCGCGGGCCTATCTGCGGGCGGAGGGGCGCTGCGAGTGCGAGCTGCAGGCCTGTGCGCACCGGGGCCGGTGCAACCTCGAACTGCAGCCGGGGCAGTGGCGCGGGCTGATCCTCTCCGAGCTGGTGCCGGACGAGGTGTCCCGCTGCCGGGCGGTGTGCATGGAGTGCTACCAGCGGTCGATGGAGCGGCAATCGGTGATGGGGTGATGCGAGGGTCAGAGGCGTCCAGCGAGGCGCGTGGCATAGACCGGGCGTTGCAGGCGGCTCAGGCGGGCCACTCCGTCCACCAGCCGTTGGTAGGCGTCCACGGCCGCGACCGGCGAAAGGCGGGCGCCAGGCAGGGCGAAACGGGCGTAGACCAGCCCCAGGGCCAGCATGGCGGAGATCCGCATGCGCAACGCCGCCTCGGCCAGTTCGCGGCCCGCCGCGGCGATCTCCGGTTGGCGGTCGCGTTGAGCGGCCGACCCCACCCGCAGCAGCAGGGCGGCATTGTGGGCGGTGCGGCGCAAGTATTCGGCGGCCGCCAGCAGGCGCTGCCTCTGTATCCGGCGGAACTCGGAGGGTGGCAGCTGGATGCGCAGGAACTCTTCCTCGGCCGGATCGGTCAGGTTGCGGAAGGCCTCCAGGTCAACCTGCAAGGCGTGGTTTTCGAGGTCATCCAGCCGCTGGACGGGCGAGGCATGCCCGCGCACTGCGGTCATCAGCACGCCGGCCAGCAGCAGCGCGAACACCACCAGGATGAGGGCGACGGTCATCGCGTGAGCAGCTCCGCCAGAGAACGGTTCCAGGCTTCGAGGTCGGCGTGGCGGGGCACGAAGGCGACCTTCGGCTCCGGTTCCGGCCGGAAGACATATGCCGCCCAGATGCAGGCGGCACAAAGCGCGGCGCCGCGAGCGCCGTAGTCCAGGACATCCGCCGATTGGCCGATGTGGGCCCGCAGCACGTAGGAGATCAGGCTGCCCATGCTGGCGACCCCAGAACCGACGGCGATCCCGAAGGCGGGATGCTTCCAGGCCAGGCCCAGGTACCAGGCAAGGAGGAACAGTGTCAGAATGAGTCCGGTACGGAGGAGCGCGAAAGTACGCTCCAGGGCCATGATGCCCGCCAGGATGGGATATTTATCACCGACGTGCGCCGTGGCCGCGGCGATCAGGGCGAAGACCAGAAGCGCGAACAGCGCCACACGGAAGACCTTCGAGCCCAGGTCCCGGATGGCTTCATAAGGTTGAAAGAGATGGGTGAACAGTTCGTGGATCACCGCCAGGTAAACGGGGATGGCAATCGCATCGGCGACGTAGTAGGAAAGGAAGTAGGCCAGTTCGCCGAGGCGGTGCGCCGCGTACAGCCCGATGGTACGTACGGTGAGCAGGACCAGGGAGGCGAAGAAGAACGGGTATTCACGATGCAGCCGCCGCCGTACCATGACCACGGCGACCGCCACCACCAGCAGGCGTGTCGGGACCAGGAGGATCAGATCGAGGGTTTCGTACATCGTTCCCGCCCGTGGCTGAGCATAGCTCCTTCCACGGGCGGGCACAAGCGCCCGAAAGGGGTCTCAGCCGCACACCGCCGGCGGGCAGGAGGGCGGGCCTTCCTGCATCGGTTCGGCGGCGGCAACGGACAGGGTGGTGGCGAACAGCAGGACGACGGTCAGGACCCGGATCAGCTTTTTCACGTTGCATCTCCTTTGCGGGAATTGGCTTGCAGCGCGTGAAATGCTGGAGGAAGCGGAGACCGGGTGCCGCTCCGGGAGGCATCTTGTTCAGGTTTCGGAACGCGGAACAGCTATGACTTTCTTGTCGGCGTACGAGGATTTTGTGGAGCGCACGTTGGCGGCGCTGCCGGGATGGTGGCGGAAGCTGGACTACCTGGCCGGGTTGCGGCGCGCGGATGGCCGCTATGCCCATTGGGGGCTGCAGCGCGTCTATGGGGAGCGGCGCGCCCAGGAGGCGATGGCACAAGCCCATCGCGAGCTGATGCTGCAGGTCTTGCGCACGCCCTTGCGCGCGCTAGTGGATGAGGTGGAAGGCGGGGGGAAGGAAGCGCTGGAGTTCCTGCGTCAGTCGGGGGTGGACCTGCTGCCGGGCGACCTGGGGGGCGGCTCGGCCCGCCACTTCAGTTCAGTCGTTTCGGCGATTTCGCAGGTTGCGCACCGCCGTTCCCAGGCGACGAGCCCAAGCGCATAGCCACCGCCACCACCTGGCCGAGCACCTCGGCGTCCTGGGGGTGTGCCAGCATCCGCACCGGCACGGGGGACAGCGGGTGCGGCTGCAAGACCAGCAGGTCGCCCTTCAGCGAACACCAGCAGCAGGTGTAGCCCTCGCGGGTCTCCACGAAATAGATGGGGCGTTCATACTCCGAGCGCCACATCCCTTCCGCCACCCGGTTGCTGGCCTCGTCGATCTGCACGAACGAACCCGGCATCACGATGGGGTACATCGTAAAATCGTCCGCGCCGACGTATCCGTAGGTGTACTCGGCCTTGGCGAAGCGGGAGAGATAGGCCAGCGGCACCAGCCCCCACTCCTCGATCATGCGGCCCCGGTTGGCGGTGCGCCGCAGGTCGAAGGCGGGATCCAAACGCACCGGCACCTGGACGGCGCCGGCCCGGTCGGTGCCGGTGGTGACCAGGTGGGTGCGCGCCGGCCCCGCTGCCGAGAGATCGCCCGGCAGCTCGTTCAGGTCGATGCCGTACCAGGTGAGCAGCTCCCGGTAATCGCGGCGGTAGATGACCGCCAGGGAGTAGAGCCGGTAGATGTTGGGGATGATGCCCTTGGTCTCGATGTCCGACATGCGGCTCAGGGAGAGGGCAAAGTCCTCGTTGCCGTGCTTGACCGCGATGCGGGCGCTGGCCGATTCGACGTCTCGAATGGTGAGCCCCAGCTCCTCGCGCAGGGCACGGAGCCGCTGTCCCGGTGATAACACCGAAAACCCTCCTTACCTGGCTTGGCTTGAACGCTACATACTATGCCGATTTCGGAAATCGGAACAAGACGGCAGTTCAGGTCCCCTTTGGCCGACGCGGCCGAAAGCCGCTTTTTGTTCCAGAATCAGAACAAAGGCGAGGGTGATTTATAATCGGGGATTGCCTCGTTCCCACTGGAGCACACCGAAAAATGATCCGTTTCTTGCAGACTCCCGGCACCGCTAAGAAGGTCTTCCTGACGGCGGTCCTGCTGTTCATTGCGGCGATGATGGTGATCTCGCTGATCCCCGGCGGCATCCTCGGCGAGGTCCGGGGAGCGGGCGCGGGCGTGCTGGCCCGCGTCGGCGACCAGGAGGTGACCGTCTACGAAGTGGAGCAGCGCGCCCAGCAGGTCCGGCAACAGCGCAACGTTCCCGCACAGTTCATGGCGTTCGTGCGCCAGCAGGTGGCCGATTCGCTGGTGTTAGACAAGGCCATGGTGGTGGAAGCGCACCGCCTGGGACTGCAGGTGACCGACGACGAACTGCGCGATGAGCTCAGGAACGGCGCCTTCGGCCCGGAACTGTTCCCCAACGGCCAGTTCGTGGGACAGGAGGCTTACGAGAACTGGGTCAGCCAGCGCACCCGCATGGGGCTGAAGCAGTTCGAGGCGGTGGTGAAGCAGCAGATCCTGCTCAACAAGCTGCGCAGCGTGGTGGCCGACGGGGTGCGCGTCTCCCCGCAGGAGCTGGAGCAGGAGTACAAGCGGCAGAACACCCAGGTGAAGCTGGAGTACGCCGTGGTCACGCCGGAGGCGGTGATGTCCGAGATCCGGCCCACCGAGCAGGAGCTCAAGGCCTATTACGACCGCAACAAGGACTCCCGCTACCGCGACTCCGTCCCCGAACGCCGCCGCGCCAAGTACGTGGTGGTGGACACCGGCCGCCTGGCGCAGCAGGTGCAGGCGGGCCGCGAGGACATCCAGCGTTACTACAACGAGAACAAGGAGCAGTACCGCCGGCAGGAGGAGGTCAACGTCCGCCACATCCTGGTGAAGACCCCGCCTCCGGGGCCGGACGGCAAGCCGGATGCCGCCGCGGTGGAGGCGGCGCGCAAGAAGGCTGACGACCTCCTGAAGCAGGTGAAGGCGGGCGGCGACTTCGCCGCGCTGGCCAAGAAGAACTCCGACGATCCCGGGAGCAAGGACAATGGCGGCTCGTATGGCTGGGTCGGCCGCGGCCGCTTCGTCCCGGAATTCGAAAAAGTGGCGTTCTCGCTGCAGCCGGGGCAGGTCAGTGACCACCTGGTGCAGACCACCTTCGGCTTCCACATCATCAAGGTGGACGATAAGCACAGCGCCGAACTGCAGCCGCTGGAGCAGGTGCGGGCGCAGATCGAACCCGTGGTGCGCCAGCAGAAGGCGGCCCGCCAGGCGGAGAACCTGGCCAGCAGCCTGCAGTCGCAGGCGCGGACACAAGGCGTGGAACTGGCCGCGGCCAAGAACAACCTGCAGGTCATCCAGAGCGAGCTCTTCAGCCGCACGGATGCGCTGCCGGGCCTGGGGCTGGCCCCCCAGTTCATGGACGCGGTATTCAGTGCGTCGGAGAAGTCGTCACCAGGGTTGGTAACGGTGCCGCAGGGTTTCGTGCTGTACCAGGTGACCGAGGTGAAGCCGGCGGCCACGCCCTCGTTCGCGGAGATCCGCGCCCGGGTCGAGACGGAGTTCAAGCAGGAGCGCACGGCCACCCTGGTGCAGCAGCGGACGCGGGAGCTCTCCGACCGGGCCCGCGCCCAGCATGACCTGAAGAAGGCGGCCAGGGAGCTGGGGCTCAGCACCCGCACCAGCGAACTGGTGGGTCCCAACAGCCAGGTCCCCGAGCTGGGGCCGCTCACCGGCGATGCCGCCGTGGCTTTCGCCATGATGCCGGGCGAGATCAGCCAGCCCATCGCCGTGGGAGACAACGGCACCGTGCTCACCGTCCTGCAGCGCAACGAGCCCTCGATGGAAGGTTTCGAGCGGGCCAAGGACAGGCTGCGCGAGTCGCTGCTGCAGACCCGGCGGACGGTGGTGCTGCGGTTGTTCGCCGAGAGCCTGCGTGACCGCATGCAGAAGGAAGGCAAGATCCGCTTCAACAAGGACGAGCAGCAGCGCATCTTCAACAGCAGGGCGGATACCGCCGGCAGTTAACCCCTTCCCGCGATGGGAAACGCCGGGGAGGCAGCTCCTCGGCGTATGCTTTTTCACGAGGACCGCAATGTCATTCCCACGCGCCTCCGGCGTGCTGCTGCATCCCACCTCGTTCCCGTCCCGCGGCGGGATCGGCGACCTGGGCCCGGCCGCCTACGAATTCGTGGAGTTTTTGGCGGCGGCGCGGCAAGGGGTGTGGCAGGTGCTGCCGCTGGCGCCCTCGGGCATCGGCAACTCGCCCTATTCCTCCACCTCGGCCTTCGCCGGCAATCCACTGCTGATCAGCCTGGAGCGTCTGGCGGAGCGCGGCTGGATCGGGCGTGACCGTCTCTCCGGCCTGCCCGACAGCGTCTCGCAGGTGGATTACGAGGAAGTCCGCGCCCGAAAACTGCCGCTTCTGCGCGAAGCCGCGCGCAATTTCCTGAGCAGACAAGGAGACGGCGGCCGCGAACGCCTCGGCCGCTTCCGCCTGGAGAACGGCTGGTGGCTGGACGATTTCGCTCTGTTCGACGCTCTGCGCGAGCATTACCAGGGCCAGAGCTGGAACCGGTGGCCGCGCGAGCTGGCCATGCGCGACCCGGCGGCGCTGGAGCGGGCGCGCACCGAGCTCGCCCTCGAGCTGGACGTCGGCCGGGTGCTGCAATTCGCCTTCTATGAGCAGTGGAGGGCCCTGCACCGGCATTGCGCGTCCCGCGGCATCAAGATCATCGGCGATGTCGCTATCTTCGTGAGTTTCGACTCCGCCGATGTGTGGTGCAATCCGGACATCTTTCACCTGGACGCGGACCGCAATCCATACGTTGTCGCAGGAGTACCGCCGGACGCTTTCAGCAAGACCGGGCAGCGCTGGGGGAACCCGCTCTATCGCTGGGACGTGCTCAAGCAGCAGGGCTACCAATGGTGGATCGCGCGCATGCGCTGGGCGACTCAGGCCTGCGACATCCTCCGCCTCGACCACTTCCGCGGCTTCGAGAGCTACTGGGAGATCCCCGCCGGCGAGGCAACCGCGGTACGCGGGCACTGGGTCCCGGGCCCCAGGGACGACCTGTTCCAGGCCCTGCGCGACGCCCTCGGCCAGTTGCCCTTCATCGCCGAGGACCTCGGACTGATCACGCCCGAGGTGCACGCCCTGCGCCAGCGGCTGAACATCCCCGGGATGCGCGTCATGCAGTTCGGCTTCGGCGACCGCGGCGCCCACATCTACCTGCCGCACGGCTTCGAGCGCAACACCGTGGTCTACACCGGCACGCACGACAACGACACCACCCGTGGCTGGTGGGAAACGAGTGCCGGCGACGACGAGCGGCGCCATGCCGCCGGCTACTTCGGCCAGCCGGAGGATGGCATG
>CAYTPH010000065.1:0-11174 GCA_964439635.1 uncultured Terriglobales bacterium | reverse complement strand
CCCTGCTCCGCAGGGTGCCGGAGAAAGGGGGTAGCCGGTGGTACTTTCGACACTACGGCCGGAGTGCGACCAGTGCTAACATCGAGCCACCCGGGGGCCCTTTGCCAACTGTCACCGCAGCCAGCGTGTGCGTAGAGATCGGCGGCATGCCGATCCTGCTGCGCACCGACAACGAAGACTTCCGCCGGATGGTCGAAGATCGCTACGCGG
Organism: uncultured Terriglobales bacterium; assembly: GCA_964439635.1. Taxonomy (GTDB): domain Bacteria; phylum Acidobacteriota; class Terriglobia; order Terriglobales; family Acidobacteriaceae; genus CAYTPH01. The sequence continues at coordinate 10,964 of CAYTPH010000065.1, read as the reverse complement.
GATTCGTCTCGGCGAAGCCGGGCGCGGAGTACGAACTGGAGATCGAGCTGGCAGAGATCAGCAGCGGGGATGAGGACGTCCGGGTCCGGCGTGACGGTGAGCGCTGGGTGATGACCCGCGGCGACTTCCGGGCAGAGTGGGACCCGAGGTCGAGGAAGGGCCATGTGCGGCAGTCGGCCAATCCCTACGCGGTGGACTCGGTGCTGCGCATCCTGCACACGCTGCTGCTGGCCGAGCAGGGCGGCTTCCTGGTGCACGCCGCCAGCGCGGTCCGGAATGCCAAGGCATTCCTGTTCGCGGGAAGGTCGGGGGCGGGAAAAACCACCATCTCCCGCCTAGCGCCAGGGGACGTTACTTTATTGACCGACGAAATCTCGTACGTCAAGAAAGGTCAAAAGATTTTAGCCGCAGAGGGCGCAGAGGACAGGCGCAGAGGGCGCGGAGAAGACGGGTACACAGCCCACGGCACCCCCTTTGCCGGGGAGCTGGCCAAGGTGGGCGAGAACATCCACGCTCCACTCAGCGTTTTCTACTTGCTTTCCCAGGGGGCTGCACACAAAGTGGAGGACGTGGGGCCGGCGGAGGCGGTGCAGGCGGTGATGCAGAACATCCTCTTCTTCGCCGAGGACCGCGCGCTGGTGGACCGCGTCTTCCAGTCGGCGTGCGAGTTCGTGGCCGCGGTGCCGGTGCGGCGGCTTACCTTCGCCAAGGACCCGAGCGTGTGGGAGCGGATCGTATGACCTACGTGGCGCGCAGCACGCAGATCGCCGCCCGCATGCTGGGCGGAGAGATGGTGATCATGTCGGGCGTGGATTCGCGCCTCTTCACTCTGAACGAAGTGGCCACCGCCATCTGGAACGGCGCCGACGGCCGCACCACCCTGGAGCAGATCGTGGACGAGCGCGTCCTGCCGGAGTTCGAGGTGGAGCGCGAAACGGCGCTGCAAGACGCCCACGAACTGGTCCGTGAGCTCGCCCAGCAGGGCATCCTCATCGTCTCGGAGCAGCCCATTGAGCAATAGCCTGATGCTGGAGGTCACCAACCGGGCGCTGGCGCTCGGGGTGCCCATCAGCGTCCACATGGACTTGACCTGGCGCTGCAACGAGCGCTGCGTCCACTGCTACCTCGACCACGAGGACCACGGCGAACTGACCACCGCCGAGGTCAAGCGCATCCTCGACCAGCTGGCCGAGGCCGGCACCTTTTTCCTCATCTTCTCCGGCGGCGAGCCGGTCATGCGCCCGGACTTCTTCGAGCTGGTGGAATATGCCCGGCGGCTGACGTTCTCCGTCAAGATCAAGACCAACGGCATCCTTATCGGCGAGTCCGAGGCGCGGCGCCTGCGCCAGCTGGCGGTGGAGTCGGTGCAGATCTCCATCTATTCGCACCGCAGCCAGGTGCACGACGCCATCACCAAGGTGCGGGGCTCGCTGCGCCGCTCGCTGAACGCCATCCGCTTCCTGCGCGACCAGGGGCTGAAGGTCATCGTCGCCGGCGTGATGATGCGGCAGAACATGTTCGACTACAAGGGCGTGCAGGAGCTGGCGCGCGAGCTGGGGGTGCAGTTCACCCTGGACCCCACCATCACCCCCAAGCTGGACGGCGACACCTCCATCCTCGACTTGCGCATCCCCGCCGCCCAGCTGCCGGAGCTGTTCCGCGATCCCACGCTGGTGGACGACCCGGACGAGTTCTGCGCCGTCCCACAGCCGGCCAGCGAAGCGGCCCTCGACGATTTTCCCTGCAGTGCCGGCCACACCGCCTGCTACGTCTCCCCCTACGGAGACGTCTATCCCTGCGTGCAGTTCCCCCTGCCCACCGGGAACCTGCGCGGGCAGAGCTTTCAGGAGATCTGGAAGAGCTCGAAGGAGCTGGAGGAAGTGCGGTCCATCCACATGCGGGACCTGGCCACCTGCCCGTCGTGCAGCCACATGGCCACCTGCACGCGCTGCCCGGGGCTGGCCTACATGGAAGGCAGCATGAAGGGACCGTCGTCGGCCGATTGTGAGAAATCTTTCGCGCGGACGGGCGTGTACTCGGAGAACATGCGGCGGAAGATGCCGGCCGGCCTGGTGCAGATCCAGCCCCTCGGCGGCTGAACCGCCGTTCATCTCCGGCTCAGGAATGTAGGGGTCTCGTGCGCACAACGTACGTGCGGGTGGGGCCGCTTTGCGGGCCCGTGGGTCAGGCGCTGGCGGCGGAGGCGCGGCGCTGTTGGAAGCACTCGCGGCAGAAGACCGGGCGCCCCTGGGTCGGCTTGAACGGCACCGTCGTCTCCTTGCCGCACTGCGAGCAGGTGGTGCGGGTCTCGACCTTGTTGAAGCCACCGCCGCCGCCCTGGCCGGCCGGTGGCGCCGACCCGCCCAGCGACGACACCCGCTTGGCCTTGCAGGACTTGCAACGCTTGGGTTCGTTCTTGAATTGCTTGTCGTGGAAGAACAGCTGTTCGCCGGCCGTGAAGACGAAGTCCGCGCCGCAGTCGATGCACTTCAGAACCTTGTCCTGGAATTCCATGGAGACCATCCTTGACCCGTTGATCACCCCGGGCGGTCGTGCCGGGGCACGGTAATCGGGTCCCAGGACTGCACTCGGGACGCGGTACACGGTCCCCCGCGCAGGACGTCGCAGGGCTTCTCACTACCCCTCGGCTCGGCCCACCACGCGGCCAGCGCGTGGCCTTACTCCCAATCTCCAGAAAACTCCAGAATGACTGCGGCCCGATATGAAAAGGGCCGCCGCTCATCGCAGCGGCCCCGTTTGGTCAATCCTGCTCTTTACGCGCCTTCTTGCGATTGCGCTTCCGGGCCAGGGCTTCCTTGACGCGCTTCTTTTCGCCCGGCTTGAGGTAGAAGGAATGACGCTTCACTTCCTTGATGATGTCCTCTTGCTGGACCTTGCGCTTGAACCTGCGAAGGGCGTTCTCTAGTGATTCGCCCTCCTGCAAACGAACTTCAGCCAAAGCTATACACCCCCCAACCTTTCCAGTTGGACGTGTTTAGTTATTGCAGTGTTCACCGTGCAAGTCAAGGGCTATCTAGCATTTAGTGGCGCTTGTTCGGTTTTCAGAACAACAGTTTCAGGGCGAACTGCACCTGCCTTGGGGCATAGGCGCTGGTGGCCGCCGGGAATCCCGAAGACGCCCGGTAGTGGGCGGGGTAGGTCACTCCGCCGACCTTCTTCTCCATGGGGACAAACTCGGCGGCGGTGTTCAAGAATCCATCATCCGATAGGTCCACCCGCCGGTTGGTGCGGTTGAAGGCGTTGAAGGCCTCGGCCAGGGCCTCCAGCCGCACCCGGTCCGACAAGGTGAAGCGGCGGGCCAGCCGCAGGTCGGTGGTGGCGTAATCCGGGCCGGTAAAGGCGTTGCGGCTGTAGCCGGGGAGGCGGTCGTTCAGGCTGTTGCCGTCGCGATTGGCGTCGCCGACGATGCGGGCATTCACCGGCCGGCCGCTGCCGAGGGTGACCACGCCGGAGACCCGCCAGTCGTTGAACAGGGTCCGCAGCAGCGGCTGGTCGCGGTGGAAGAAGCGCGGCTCGTAGATCCAGGAAAGCATCAGCCGGTGGCGCTGGTCGGTGACGCTGCGCGCCCACTCCAGGTCGGGGGCGGCGGAGTTCTGGACCATCGCCGGCCGGCCCGCCACAATGGCGTCCTGCCCGGTGTCGCTGGCCCGCGCCCAGGTCCAGGCCAAGCGGAAGTAGAGCCCGTCGGTCATGCGCCGCCGCGCCGAGAGGGTCAGGCCGTGGTACACGCTCTCCGCAGCAGTCTCGAAGACGTTCACCGCCCCAAGTTCGGGGACGGGACGCTCCGGCGACCCCAAGCAGGGCGGGAAGGGGCAGGCCAGCGAGGGCGACATCTGCCAGGTGGCGAACGAGTCCACCGCGTAGAACTCGCCGGTGAACTCGTCGCCCTCGGGATCGAACACAGGGTAGACGACCTCCGTGGGCTCGGCCAGGTTGGCATCGCGCGCCCGAATCAGGTTCCGCCCGCGCACGTACAGGTAGGAAGCCCCGACCGCGAACCGGCGCCAGAACTCGCGCTCCACGCTCAGGCTGCCCTGCTGCACCGCGGGGGTGCGGAACTGGGGCGAGAAGGCGGCCACCTCCGTGCTCAGCCGGTCAGTGATGGTGGGCGGGGCCGCGCAGGTGGTGGCCAGCGGCTCGCAGCGCACCACCGGCTCGGGATAGCTGGGGAACAGCGGCCGGTCGGCCGAGTCGGCGTTGTCCAGGAACAGGTGGCCTTGCGCCAGGCCGTTGTCGGTCTCCACCGTGGAGGTGTAGATCTGTGGGATGCGGGTGAAGAAGATCCCGAAGCCCCCGCGGACCACCACCGGCTTCTCGTGCCCGATGGACCAGGCGAAGCCCGCCCGCGGGGCGAAGTTGTCGCGGTCCGAGGGTACCGTGCCGGAGCCCGGCCAGAGCGGGTTGGCCACCAGCCCGTCGGAGCGGAAGGTCTGCAGGTCGTAGCGCAGGCCGAGGGTGAAGGCGAAGTGGTCGTTCAGCCGGATGGAGTCCTGCACGAACAGCGCGAACTCGTTGCTGTCGGGGTGCGACTCGGCGTTGCCGAAGTTCTGGAAGTAGTAGCGGGGGACCTCGTGGGCGTAGGCCCGCAGCGGGGTGATGCGCATGCCGAACACCCAGGGCGCGAACGTCCAGGGATTCACCCGGATGTCGTCGAAGACGTACTGCCCGCCGAACAGCATGGGGAAGAAGTTGTAGACGCGGGTGAGGGAGAGGTCGCCGCCGAACTTCCAGGAATGCCGCCGGCCGTCCAGGGTCACGGTCTCGGCCAGGTGCAGGCGGCGCTCGCGGGTGCGCCGCGGCAGGATGTTGGAGCGCCCGAAGGCGTCGATGAGCGTGTCGATGCGGGTGCGCACCTCGGCCGAATTGGCGTTGCTGTTCTGCAGGTCGCGGGAGAACTGCACCCGCAGCAAGCTGCTGGCCTTCAGCGAGAGCGAGCTGGTGAGCGACACCGAGGCGCTCTCCGTCGAAACCATCTCCTCGCCGTTACTGTCGGCGGCGTACTCGGTCACCGGGCTTGCGGGATCGAGGAAGACGTTGTTCTCGCCCCAGTAGCGCGAGGTGCTCAGCCGCCCGGTCAGGTAGTGGCGCGGCGTCACCGACCAGTCCAGCTTCAGGAAGGCGGAGTTTCCGGTCATGGAGGCCTGGTACAGACCTCCCATCCGCGACAGCCGCTCGGCGGCGGCGAAGACCAGGTCGCGGTCGGTGTCCTCGTAGTCCGCCGGGGTGGGGGTGATGGTGGTGCTGCCGTTCACGAACCGCACCAGCAGCGGCACGTGGAACACGTGCTGGTCCAGGGCCGCGAAGAAGAACGCCTTGTTGCGCCGGATGGGGCCGCCCAGGCTGAACCCGAACTGCTGCTGGCGGTCGGGGGGCTTCACCTCCATAAAGCGGTGCCGCGCGCTCACCTTGCCGTCGCGCAGGTAGTAGAAGAGGCTCCCGTGGAGCTGGTTGCCGCCTGATTTGGTCACCACGTTCACCACCGCCCCGCCCGACCGCCCCTGCTCCGGCCCGTAGGTGTTCGACGACACCCGGAATTCCTGCACCACCTCGTTGGAGAACTGGTAGGGAGCGCGGTAGCGGCCGCGCGCCTGCGCGAAGAAGCCGTTGTTGTTGTCCAGGCCGTCCACCAGGTAGCTGGAATGGAAACCGCGCACCCCGCCGAAGGCCAGGTCGCCGTTGGAGCTGGAGGTCAGCCCCCGCGGGTCCTGGGTGACGCCGGGCGTCAGCAGCGCCAGGTCGGTGAAGCGCCGCCCGTTGAGCGGCAGCTCGGCGATGGCGCGGGTGTCGATGACGCTGGAGACGGCGGCGGGCTGGGTCTCCACCAGCGGGGTTTCGGCGGCGACAGTCACGATCTCGCGGGCGCCGGCCAGGCTGAGCGCCAGGTGCAGCTCCGCGGCCGCCCCCACCTCCAGCTTCAGGTGCGGGCGATGCAGCGGCGCCATCCCCTCGGCCAGCACCACCAGCTCGTATTCCGCCGGACGCAGGTCGGCGAAGTGAAACACGCCCTCGCGGTCGCTCTGGTGCGAATGGGAGATCCCGGTGCGCAGGTCGGTGAGGGTCACCTGGGCGCCGGCGATGAGGGCCCCCGAGGGATCGCGCACGGTGCCGCGCAGCGCGGCGGTGGAGGAATCCTGGGCAAGCGAGCCCGCTGCCAGGCAAAGGAGGGCCAGAAGCATGCGAAGGGCGCGGCGCATACGACCTCCCGCTCGCGGCTACATAGCGCGAAGGGAGGGCGAACGTCTGTGATGTGCGGTGTCTTGTTCCGAAATCAGAACAAAGATGGGTGGATGGAAATCTGGAGCAGACACTCCAGATATATCAGGCAGCTATTTGCTAGAACTGGCCGGCAGCGCCGAGCGGAGGATCGAGATTGACCGCTATAATGTGCCCGTGAGCAGCTACTACGTGGAGAACTTCGGGTGCCGCGCCACCCAGGCCGACGGCGCCGCCATCGAGCGCCAGCTGGCCGGCAAGGGCCTGAGCCGCGCCTCCTCCGCCGAGGCGGCCGAGGTGGTGGTGCTCAACACCTGCACCGTCACCGCCGCCGCCGACCACGACGCCCGCGCCGCCGTCCGCCGCGTCCACCGCCAGAACCCCAACGCCCGCATCCTGGTCACCGGCTGCTACGCCCAGCGCGCTCCGGAGGAACTGAGCGCCCTGCCCGGCGTCAGCCTGGTGGTGGGAAACTCGCACAAGCACCAGATCGGAGAGCTGGTCCCCGGCGCCGTCGAGGGCGACAGCGCTCCCTCCGGCTTCGTTCCTGTGCAGGACCTTGCGCAGTCCGTGCCGCCCCAGTTGGTCGGCGACATCTTCGCCCACACCGAGCTGCTGGCCGCACCGGTCTTCGACGGCGACTTCGGCGCGGAAAAGACCCGCCCCAACCTCAAGGTCCAGGACGGCTGCGATAACCGCTGCTCCTTCTGCATCATCCCCTTCGTCCGCGGGCAGAGCCGCTCGCTCCCGCTCGACCAGGTGCTGCGCGAGATGGAGGCCCTGGTGGCGCAGGGCTACCGCGAGGTGGTCATCTCCGGCATCAACCTGGGCCGCTGGGGCCGCGACTTCGGCCGGCCGCAGCGCTTCGAGCAGTTGGTGCGGGCCATCGTCGAGCAGACCGGCCTGGAGCGGCTGCGCATCAGCTCGGTGGAACCGATGGACTGGTCGGACGAGCTCGTCGAGCTAGTGGCCGGCTCGCCGCGCATAGCCCGGCACGCCCACGTGCCGCTGCAGACCGGCTCCGACCGCGTCCTGCGGCTCATGCACCGCCGTTACCGCCCCTGGCACTACGCCGACCGCATCCAGAAGATTCGCGCCGCCATGCCGGCAGCGGCCATCGGCGCCGACGTCATGGTCGGCTTCCCCGGCGAGACCGATGCCGACTTCGAGGCCAGCCGCAGCTTCATCGCCTCGCTGCCCTTCACCTACCTGCACGTCTTCACCTACTCCTCGCGCCCGGGGACACCCTCGGCGGCCATGCCCGGCCAGGTGCCGAACGCGGTAAAGAAGGAGCGCAACCGCGTGCTGCGCGAGCTGGCGGCCGAGAAGAAGCGCGCCTTCCAGCAGAGCTTCGTCGGCCGGACGCTCTCCACCATCACCTTGAGCGTGCAGAAGGACGGCATGACCGAGTCCCTCACCGACAACTACCAGCCGCTGTGGCTGCGCGGCGAGTGCGCGCCGAATCGCATCCTGCACGCACGCATCGAAGCCGCGCGCGACGACCGGCTCTTCGGCTCGCCGGCATAGAGAACCAAAGACCCACCATGGATTCGCACGGATCTTCACGGATCACTTGCCTGCTCTTGATCCGTGTTGATCCGTGTCGATCCGTGGTAGGTCTTTGATCCTCCGCGGGGGAGCGAGATCTTGGCCCCATGCTATAATCTGAGGGTTTTACCGGTACTTCTGCCCGTTCCCGGAGGGTCGCATCGACAAACGGTTCATACGCACCAACGAGCGCATTCGCGCGCGCGAAATCCGCGTCATCGATTCCGAAGGGCAGCAGCTTGGCATCATGCCTCCCTTCGAGGCGCTCAAGAAGGCCCGGGAACAGAACCTCGACCTGGTAGAGATCTCCCCCACGGCACAACCGCCGGTGTGCCGCATCATGGACTACGGGAAATTCCTCTACGAGCAGGAGAAGAAGGAACGGGCGGCGAAGAAGCACCAAAAGACCATCACGCTGAAGGAAGTGAAGTTCCGCATCAACGTGGACGAGCACGACTACGAGTTCAAGAAGAACCACGTGCTGCGGTTCCTGGGAGAAGGCGACAAGGTGAAGGCCACCATCTTCTTCCGCGGACGGGAGATGACGCACACCAACCTGGGGCGCAACATCCTCGACCGGTTGATCAAGGACGTGGGCGACAAGGGGATCGTCGAGTTCCGGCCGCGCATGGAAGGCAACACGCTGCACGCCATCCTGGCGCCGCCCAAGAAGGCCTAGCCGTACCGCAGTCTCCCCTGCGACAGCACAATATCTTTTCGTAGACGAAGGAAGAGCATGCCGAAACTGAAGACCCACAGCGGCGCCGCCAAGCGCTTCAAGAAGACCGGAACGGGCAAGGTAAAGCGCGGCCGCGCTTTCAAACGCCACATCCTGACTTCCAAGGCGACCAAGCGGAAACGTCAGCTGGACACCGACACCATGGTGGACAAGGCCGACGCGCCCAAGATCAAGCGGATGATCCCGTACTAACCGGGTCGCGAGTCGCCAGTCGCGAGTCGCGAGCCAAGCGCGTGTGAAGAGGCTCCTACCTGCCTCCAGCCGCGAACGGGCACAGCCGAGGTGGCTGTGCCACAAAGCAGTCACAAAAAGGAGAAACCAATGCCTCGCGTAAAACGTGGTACCAAGCGGCGCGCCAAGCGGAAGAAGATCCTGGAGCGCGCCAGTGGATATTTCCTCACAAAATCCAAGCTGTACCGTTCGGCGAAAGAGTCGGTCGAGCGGGCGCTGAAGTTCGCCTACTCGGGGCGCCGGCAGAAGAAGCGCCAGTACCGCTCGCTGTGGATCGTGCGCATCAGCGCCGCCGCCCGCGACAACGGGATGAGCTACAGCCAGTTCATCAACGGGCTGAAGAAGAGCGGCGTGGAGCTGGACCGCAAGATCCTGGCCGACATCGCGGTGAAGGACCCGGCGTCGTTCGCCAAGCTGGCGGACCAGGCAAAGACCGCCCGCGGCGCAGCGTAAGATAGCCGTCAGCCGTCAGGAAAATCACACCACGGATCGCCACGGATATTCACGGATCGTTCTTCTCAGCCGTGTCGATCCGTGGTAATCCGTGGTAAGCCTTTTTCGTGTACAGCGTCCGTAAACTCGACGATTTCTCGGCAGCGGCGCTGGAGAGCGCCGTGCGCGAGCTGCTGTCCGCTCTGGAGGCGGAGTCGGCAGCGGTGGCATCGGAGACCGACTGGAAGGCCTTCCGCGACCGCTGGATGGCGCGCAAGAACGGCCTCCTCACCCAGGTCAACGACCTGTGGCTGAAGGCCGCGCCCGGGCCGCAGAAGCGCGAGGTCGGCCAGCGCGTCAACGAGCTGAAGACGCGGGTGGAGCAGGCGGTCGAAGCAGCGCAGCAGCGGCTCTCCGGCTCGACAGCGAAGTCGCGCCTGGAAGCCGAGCGCGTCGACGTCACCCTGCCCGGCATCCGCCGGACGCTGGGCGCGGAGCACCCGGTCATCCGCACCATGAACGAGATCGTGGCCGTCTTCCAGCGCATGGGCTACTCGGTGGGCGTGGGGCCGGAGATCGAGACCGACTACTACAACTTCGAGTCGCTGAACTTCCCGCCTGAGCACCCGGCGCGCGACACCCAGGACACCGTCTTCATCGCCGGGCAGGAGAAGAAGCCGCAGCGCGACCGCCTGCTGCTGCGCACCCACACCTCGCCGGTGCAGGTGCGCTACATGGAGCAGCACGCGCCGCCCATCCGCGTGGTCATCCCCGGCAAGGTCTACCGCAGCGACACCCCCGACGCCACCCACTTCCCCATCTTCCACCAGGTGGAAGGGCTGGCGGTGGACACTAACATCACCTTCAGCGACCTGAAGGGCACGCTCGACCACGCCATGAAGGCGTTCTTCGGGTCGTCGCTGAAGACGCGCTTCTTCCCCTCGTTCTTCCCCTTCACCGAGCCCAGCGCCGACGTGGCGGTCAGCTGCTTCGTCTGCGGCGGCCGTGGCTGCCGCATCTGCAAGATGAGCGGGTGGATCGAGCTGCTGGGCTGCGGCATGGTGGACCCCAACGTTTACGGGTTTGTGAAAGAGAACGGCTACGACGCGGAGAAGGTCTCCGGCTTCGCCTTCGGCATGGGCGTGGAGCGCATCGCCATGGCCAAGTACGGGATCAACGATATCCAGCTGCTGTTCAGCGGGGATGCGAGGTTCTTGGAGCAGTTTGTATGAACCGAGCTGATTGGGAAAAGATGATCCCCCAATTAGCCGACTGGAACCTGAACTACCAGTCGCAGGAATCGGCGAGGGAAATACTCGGTCGGGAAGTTCAAATCGAGCCGATTGATTCTTGGACCTCGGCGAATGCACGTTTCGATCATTTCGTACTGTACGCACGAATGATCTGGCCTGAATTCACGGAGCACGACGACTGCGTGTTCTTCGCGGATGGCTTCTCGCCCGATTCATATCGAGAGTGGCGAAATCAACTGGACAAGGCCGAGACCGAAGCGATGCTCAATCATCAACACATAACGGACCTGTTCATTAATTCGGAATTCAAGCCGAATCTAGCCATCGTCTTGTACATAGGGAGGTACCTCAAGGAGGTCTGGACCGAGAAGCTGAAGCGCGATTTCCCGAATCGTCAGTTCGTCGTGAGCTTCCCAGAGGAGCCGTCTACGCCTGACGACCTGGCCTCATACGAGATGACGTTTTTCCAAGACTGTCGAAGACGATCGCTCCCCAATGGCTCCACGAGTTCTTTGACCTGAAAGTCG
>CAYTPH010000064.1:0-11246 GCA_964439635.1 uncultured Terriglobales bacterium | reverse complement strand
TCGAGGTGGACTACGCCGTCAGCGCGCCGCGCGCCTACATCGTGCCGCCGCAGTGGACGCCGGTGATCGAGGTCCTGGAAGCCCAGGGCCTGCGCCTGCAGCGCACCACCGCGGCGTGGTCGGGCGAGGTCGACACCTACCGCTGCGCCAACCCGCGCTGGATGGCCGTACCCTTCGAGGCCCACCATCCCATGTTCGAATCGCCGTGGGGGCCGTCGGTGCTCACCGCCGACTGCCGCGCCGTGCGCGAAGAGCTTTCGTTCCCCGCGGGCTCGGTGGTGGTCCCCATGGACCAGCGCACCGCCAGGATCGCCATGCACTGGCTGGAGCCCTTGGGCCCGGACTCGGCTATGATCTGGGGCCACTTCGACACCATCTTCGAGCAGAAGGAAGCGGCCGAGGATTACGTCCTGGAGAAGCTCTCCCGCGAGATGCTGGCCAAGGACCCCAAGCTCAAGGAGGAGTTCGAGGAGAAGCTGGCCACCGACAAGGACTTCGCCGCCAGCTCCTCGGCGCGCCTGAACTTCTTCTACCAGCGCACGCCGTGGTGGGACTCCCGCATCGGCTTGTACCCAGTCGGTCGCCTGACGTCGCTCGAAGGCGTGCCGGTGAAGTAGGTAGTGTGGCCGCGGGTCTCCGACCCGCGGCGCAGCCGCGAGAGCCCTTCTCCGTGTCCTCCGCGACACCTCTGCGACCTCTGCGGTTAGAATCTTTCTCCTCGCACTACCCGAATGCCGACTAGCTACGATACCGCGATCGCCGACCTGCTCAAGCTCGGCCACGAGCTGCACCAGACGCCGGCGCACAAGTTCGATCTGGCGCACATGCGCGTGCTGCTGGAGGCGATGGGTCACCCCGAGCGCAGCTTCCCGGGAGTCCTGATCGCCGGCACTAACGGGAAAGGCTCGACCGCGGCCACGCTGGCCTCCGTCCTTCAGGCCGCGGGCCACCGCACGGGCCTCTACACCTCGCCGCACCTGCTGCGGGTGAACGAGCGCATCCAGCTCGACGGCGAGGACATCTCCGACCCGGAGTTCACCGAGATCCACACCCGCGTGGAGGAATGCGCGCAGCGCCTGGTCAGCGAGGGCCGCCTGCCCTGGCACCCCAGCTTCTTCGAGATGCTCACCGCCATGGCCTTCGAGTACTTCGCCTCGGCGCGGGTGGACCTCGCCGTGCTCGAGGTCGGCATGGGCGGCCGCCTCGATGCCACCAACGTGGTGGACCCCGTGGTGGCGGTCATCACCGACATCGCCCTCGACCACCAGAAGTACCTGGGCGACACCATCCGCGAGATCGCCGGCGAGAAGGCCGGCATCATCCGCCCCGGCGGCGTGGTGGTCACCCTGCCGCAGCACCCCGAGGCAAACGACGTCCTCGGCAACACCATCTTGGACCGCGGCGCCCGCGCCGTTTCGGCGGTGGAGTACGTGCCCCCGGTCTCCCCGGGTGCGGAAGCGGTCGACGGTCGACAGTCGACGGTCGACCCGCGGAACAGGTACCCCCTCACCGTCCTCGGCCGCCAGATCCTGGTGGACTCGCCGCTTCCCGGCCGCCACCAGCTGCGCAACCTCGCCCTGGCCATCGCCGCCGCCGTGGAACTGCGGCAGTTCGGCTTCAACATCACCGCCGAGGCGATCGAAAAAGGAATCCGCGAAACCCGCTGGCCTGGGCGCTTCCAGCTTTTCAACTGGCAACTGGCAACCGGCAACTGGCAACTGGTTTTGGACGTCGCCCACAACCCTGCCGGGGCCTGGGCGCTGCGCTCGGCGCTCTCCGCCTACGCCGGCGAGCGCCCGCTCACCTTCGTCTTCGGGGCCATGCGCGACAAGGCCATCGGCGAGATCGCCGACATCCTCTTTCCCCTGGCGGCGCACGTGGTCGCCACCCGCGCCGACAACCCGCGCTCCGCCACGCCCGCCGAGATCCGCGCCGCCGCCCGCTCCGCCGAAGACCTCCGCGAAGCCGCCACCGTCGCGGAAGCGATGGAGCTTGCCCGCCGGCTCACCCCGCCGAATGGCCTGATCGTTGTGACCGGCTCCATCTATGTGGTCGGCGAGGCTCTCGCCGCACTTCGCTGAAGACCTCACCACGGATTCACACCGATTCTCTGGCATCCGTGTTGATCCGTGTGAATCCGTGGTAGGTTTCTTGAAACCTCTATTTCCTCTGTGTCCTCTGTGGTTAAACTTGTGTTCCCGTGGGTAACCGCTCCAAGCTCAGGTCCCTGTTCGAATGGCTGCGCGGGTGGCTGGTCTTCAACCCGCTCATCTACCTCTACACCATCGTCCTGGGGACGCTGTCGCTACTCAGCTCGCTGTTCGACCGCTCCGGCCGCGTCCAGCACGGCTTCGCCCGGTTGTGGTCGTGGCTGATCCTGAAGACCGCGTTCGCGCCGGTCGAGGTCATCGGCCTCGACCGCCTCGACACCTCGCGCCCTTACGTCTACGCCTGCAATCACGCCTCGGCGCTTGACATCCCGGTGCTCTACGTCCAACTACGCTTCCCCTTTCGCATCATGGCCAAGAAGGAGCTGTTCCGCTACCCATTCATGGGCTGGCACCTGCAGCGCTCCGGGCAGATCGCCATCGACTCCAGCTCGGCGCTGGCTTCCATGCGCTCGCTGAACCGCGCCATCGACAGCCTGAAGTCGGGCATGCCGCTGGTGGTCTTCCCCGAGGGCGGGCGCTCCCCCAACGGCCGCATCCAGCCCTTCCTGGCCGGGGCGTTCTACGCCGCCATCAAGGCCCACGTGGACGTGGTGCCGCTGGCGGTGGTCGGCACCTTCGAGCTGCTGCCCATGAACACCTACACCATCCGCCCGCGGCGCCTGCAGCTCCTGGCCGGCGACCCTATCTCCATCGCCGGCTTCAGCCAGCGCGACATGGAAAAGCTCGCCGCTCACACCCAGAAGGCCATCGAGGATCTCTATTACTCGCGCGCCGAGGTCAAGCCCCCGGACGCCTCCGTGTCCTCTGTGTCCTCTGTGGTTAGAATTGATTCGTGAAGCCCCGCATCGCCATCCCCGAGGTGCACTCGCAGGACCGCGCCTATAACGACCGCGCGCTGCCGCAGTACGTGGAGGCCGTCGAGCAGGCCGGCGGCGCCGCCGTGGTCATCCCGCTCGACCTGCCGCCGGATGAGATCGCCAGGCGGCTGGCGCAGACCGACGCCGTGCTGCTGCCCGGCTCGCGCGCCGACATCGACCCGCAGAAGTACGACGCCCCGCGCCATCCCGGCACCAACCCCGCCGACCCTCGCCGCGACACCGCCGACGAACTCCTCCTGCAGGACGCCTACAACATGCGCAAGCCCATCTTCGGCATCTGCTACGGCCTGCAGATGCTGAACGTGTACAACACCGGCACCCTGGTGCAGGAGATCCGCGACCACCTGGAGCAGCAGGGCGTGCGCGCCGCCAACCACGAGGCCGGCCGCGCCGTGGTGCACGCCCACGACGTGGACGTGAACCCCGGCTCGCGCCTGGCGCAGATCCTGGCCGACGCTCCCGGCACCGAGCTCTCGCCCGCGCCCGACATGACCGCGCTCCGGCTGAAGGTCAACTCCAGCCACCACCAGGCCGCCGACCAGATCGGCGCCGGCCTGCGCGTCTCCGCCGTCTGCACCGAGGACCGCCTGGTCGAAGCCATCGAGGGCATCGCCCCCGACCACTTCGTGCTGGCCGTCCAGTGGCACCCCGAGCGCACCCTCGACGACCCTGCCTCCCAGGCCCTCTTCCGCGCCTTCGTCAACGCCGCCCACCTGCATCGCTAGCGACCAGCAACCAGTGACTGGCGACTAGCGACTCGCGCGGCTATAATCCGCGTTCCAATGCCGGTCGAACTTTCGCTCACGGGCAAGGTCGCCCTCGTCACCGGGGGCTCGCGGGGCATCGGCAAGGCGATCGCGCGCCGGTTCGCGGAGGCGGGGGCGAAGGTCGCGATCACCGGCCGCCGGGAGGGGCCGCTGCGCGAGGCATCGGCGCGGCCTGCGTGAAGCTGTTCGTGCACGCGGGCGCCAAGGTGGCCTTCAGCTACCAGTCGGCCGCCCGCGAGGCCGACCACGTCATGCGCTCCTGCGGCCCCGACAACTGCGCCGCCTTCCAGGCCGACCTGGACAGCGTCCGCTCCGCCCGCCGCCTGGTCGACGATGCCGTCCACCGCTTCGGCCGCCTGGACGCCC
Source organism: uncultured Terriglobales bacterium (assembly GCA_964439635.1). Taxonomy (GTDB): domain Bacteria; phylum Acidobacteriota; class Terriglobia; order Terriglobales; family Acidobacteriaceae; genus CAYTPH01. The sequence continues at coordinate 7,064 of CAYTPH010000064.1, read as the reverse complement.
TGGTGGTGAACCACGGCGTCTGGCCGCCCAACGACGCCCCCATCAACGACATGAGCGAGGACCAGTGGCGCCGCACCATGGCCATCAACCTGGACAGCGTCTTCGGCCTGGTGAAGCACGCGGTGGCGCAGATGAAGAAGCAGGCGCAGGGTGGGCACGTGGTCATCGTCAGCTCCACCGCCGGGCAGCGCGGCGAGGCCTTCCACGCCGACTACGCCGCCAGCAAGGGCGCGGTCATCAGCATGGTCAAGGGGCTCTCCACCGAGTTGGCGCGCGAGCGCATCTACGTGAACTGCGTCGCCCCCGGCTGGGTGCAGACTGACATGGCCGCACCCGCACTCAACGATCCCCAGTCCCGCCTGCGCGTGCTCGCCACCATCCCCCTGGGCCGCGTCGCGACCCCTGAGGAGATCGCCGCTCCCATCCTCTTCCTGTGCACGCCGCACGCCGGCTTCGTCACCGGGGAGATCTTCAACGTCAACGGAGGCGCGGTGCTTGTCGGATAAGCCGCGCTGCCCCTGGCCGGTCACGCCCGCCTATCTCGACTACCACGACCGCGAGTGGGGCGTGCCCCTGCACGACGACCGCGCCCTGTTCGAGCTGCTCATCCTGGAGGGCGCGCAGGCCGGCCTGAGCTGGTCCACCATCCTCAACAAGCGCCCGAATTACCGCCGCGCTTTCGACCGCTTCGATGCCCGCAAGATCGCCGCCTACGACGCCAGGAAGGTGCGCCAGCTCATGGCCGACGCCGGCATCGTCCGCAACCGGCTGAAGATCGCCGCCGCCATACAGAACGCCCGGGCCTTCCTGGCGGTGCAGAAGGAGTTCGGCAGCTTCGACCGCTACCTCTGGCAGTTCGTCGGCGGCCAGCCCATCCAGAACCGCTGGCGGGAGATGAAGCAGGTGCCCGCCCGCACGCCTGAGTCCGACGCCATGAGCAAGGACCTGCAACGCCGCGGCTTCAAGTTCGTCGGCTCCACCATCTGCTACGCCTTCATGCAGGCCACCGGCATGGTCAACGACCACCTGGTCTCCTGCTTCCGCCACCCTCAGCTCTCCTTTCACACAGACAAGAAACTCACCACGGATTTCCACGGATCAACACGGGAGAAGAGACAAATCCCGTGAATATCCGTGTCGATCCGTGGTGAATTTTTTGACGTGCCACGGCGACTGGGCGTCCCTGTGCGATTAAAATCTCCTCCGCTCCACCAGGACTGCACATCTAACTAAAGAAGATGCGAACGCTACTGACCCTGCTTCTGCTTGCCGGCTCCGCCCTGGCGCAGGCCGCGCCCAAGGAGTACGTCCCCTACCTGAACCCCAACGTCCCCGAGGACGCCGGCGGGAAGAAGGCGCGGGCCGTCCTGAACCAGGCCATCCACGCCCTCGGCGGCGACGCCTTCCTCACCTACCGCGACATGACCCAGAAGGGGCGCACCTACCGCTTCTACCGTGAGCGCCCGGTGGGCGGCGGCGCTCCCTATTGGCTCTTCTGGAGATGGCCGGACAGGGAGCGCGTCGAGCTCACCAAGCAGCGCGACATCATCTACATCTACAACGGCGACAACGGTTACGAGACCACCTTCAAGGGCACCCGGCCGGAGGAGCCCGCTGCCCTGGCCGCCTACCTTCGCGCCCGCGAGTACTCCATCACCAACGTCATGCGCCGCTGGCTCAAGGATCCCGGCACCTCCATCTTCTACGTCGGCACCGCCGTCGTCGATCAGAAGCCGGTGGACAAGATCTCCATCATGAACGCGCACAACCAGGCGGTCACGCTGTCCATCGACCAGATCGACCACCTCATCGTCGAAAAACGCTTCACCACCCGCGATCCCAAGACCCGCGAGAAGGACGAGGACTGGGAGATCTACAGCAGCTACCGCAAGGTGCAGGGCATCAATACCCCTCACGCCACCGTCGCCTTCCACAACGGCGAGCAGGTGCGGCAGCGCTTCATCGAACAGATCAGCTACAACGTGGGGGTGGACGAGGCGCTCTTCAACCCCGTCGTCACCTACGACCCCGCAGCCAAGAAGAAGTGAGAAGCTCACCACGGCTCTCCACGGATTCTCACAGGTCGAGATCAGTGGAGGTCGTCCGTCGACATCCGCTCCGAAATCCGCGGAAATCCGTGGCAATCTTTTCCCATACTGTGGCCTTGGGACCACACCTCACCAAGACCCAAGAGCGCCACTAGTTGTGTCTTTATTGCCACAGTCAACTTCCCTATCTCCCGCTGTACCCTACACATCTAACCACCGTTGAGTTTCGAGCAGACAATCCGCTCGGCCGTGGAATGTGAGGGTGTGGGCCTGCACAGCGGCGCCCGTGTCCGGCTCCGCATGCTTCCCGCGCCTGCCGGCACCGGGGTGGTCTTCCGCCGCACCGACCTGGAGGGCTTCGAGATCGAGGCCACCGGCCGCAACGTTGCCCGGGTCAGCTACGCCACCTCGCTGATGAAGAAGGGCGTGCTCATCTCCACCACCGAGCACCTGCTCTCCGCCTTCATCGGCTTCGGCCTGGATAACGCCATGGTGGAGCTCGACAACCTGGAGCTGCCCATCCTGGACGGCTCCGCCCAGCCCTTCGTGGAGATGATCGCCGCCGCCGGGTTGCGCCAGCAGCGCCGCCGCCGCAGCTACATGCGCATCCTCCGCGACCTCGAGCTGCGCGAAGGCGACAAGTTCATCGCCGTCTACCCCCACGACGGCTACTCCGTCAGCTACACCATCGATTTCCCCCACCCGCTCATCGGCCGCGAGACCTTCGAGATCGACCTCACCCACGCCGAGCAGTATCGCCGCGAGCTGGCTCCGGCGCGCACCTTCGGCTTCCTCCACGAAGCCGAGAAGATGCGCCACATGGGCCTGATCCGCGGCGCCAGCCCGGAGAACGCCATCGTCCTTACCCGCGACAGCGTGCAGAACGGGCCTCTGCGCTTCCGCGATGAGTTCGTGCGCCACAAGGTGCTGGACCTGATCGGCGACCTGGCGCTGCTGGGACGCCGCGTGCTCGGCCGCGTGGTCGCCGACCGCGCCGGTCACGCCATGCACACCGCCCTGGTCTCCCGCCTGCTGCGCGACCATTCCCTCTGGGAGGAGACCACCTCCGACAGTCTCCCAGACTCGATACCCGCTTACACGTCAGTCCGTCCCCACGCCTAGCTCGGGGAAGATCAAGAGACCCCCAAGATGGCACACCACGGATTTCCACGGATTCACACGGATAAGAACTGGGCAGCCAATCCGTGAGAATCCGTGAAGATCCGTGGTGAGCTTTTGGATTCCTTTCGGGGAAAACAAGAAAAGCGCGCTCTTTGCGCGCTTCCACTGAGTACCGAGTACTGAGTACTTGCTACTTCCCTTTCGCGGCGAACATCTTGCGATCAGCCTCGTCCAGGACGTCCTCGATCTTCGAGCCTTTCTGGTAGACGGCCACGCCCCAACTCAGCTTCATCTTGTAATCCACCATGCGGTTGGCGTGGTTCCAGGCTTCCACCTGCTTCAGCAGCCGGTTGAGGGCGATCTCCACCTTCGCGGAGTCGGAGTTCTCCATCATCACCAGGAACTCGTCGCCGCCGTAGCGGATGATGACGTCGGAGCTGCGCAGCGTGCTCTTCAGCACCTGCGCCACCTCGGCCAGCACCCGGTCGCCCATCAGGTGCCCGAAGCGCGTGTTCACCGACTTGAAGTTGTCCACGTCGATCATCACGAAGGTCAGCGACGTCCCCAGGCGGTCCGCCCGGCTCAGGTCCTTGGTGATCACTTCGTCCATGTAGCGCCGGTTGAAGGTCTGGGTGAGCGGGTCCACCAGCGTCAGCCGCTCCACCGCGCGCGTGTACATCAGCTGGTGCACCAGCTCCTCGCGCGTGCGCCCCAGCTCCTTGCGCTGCTTGAGCATGTAGATGTTGAACAGCACCACCAGGGTGATGAACCCGTACAGCAGTTGCGGCAGGTAGCGTGAGTCCGCGCGGATGATGTTGATCCGGCCGGTCAGGTTGGGGAACAGCAGGGTGAACATGCCCGCCGCCAGCACCAGCACCACCAGCGCCGCGATCGACCATAGCTGGAAGTCGCGCTCTTCCAGGCGCTGCACCTTCTCCTGGACATCGGCCACCTGGTTGCGGCTGTCCAGTTCCGGCGGGGGTTCGGGGCGCTGCGTCGGGGCGTTCATCCTCTGGCACTATAAGCGAGCGGTCGTTCAGTCACAATCGGGGGAACCTTGTAGGATACGCGACCTTCCGGCCATGTCCCAAGTAACGTAAGTAACGGCCGTCCATCTGTGGCGGTCCGTTTCCGATCCGTGCGGATCCGTGGCAAGCTTCTTCCTGCGACCGTGAAGAAGACCGTCTATCTTTCGCTCGGCTCCAACCTCGGCGACCGCCGCGCCAACCTCCAGGCCGCGCTCGCCCGCCTGGCCGAGCTCGGCGAGCTCAAGTCCGTCTCGTCCTTCTACGAGACCGAGCCGGTCGAACTCACCTCCCAGCCCTGGTTCCTGAACATCGCCGCCGCGCTCGAAACCGAGCTGATGCCCAAGCAGCTCATGTCGCGCATCCTCGACCTGGAGCGCTCCCTGGGCCGCCGCCGCATCCAGCCCAAGGGCCCGCGCCTGATCGACATCGACATCCTCTTGTTCGGCAATTCGCTGGTGGACACGAAAGGTCTCACCATCCCTCATCCCGCGCTGCCCCAGCGCCGCTTCGTCCTGGAGCCGCTGGCCGAGATCGCCCCCGACCTCCGTCATCCCGTGCTCAAGCGCACCATGCGCGAACTCCGCGACGCCCTCCCCCTCACCCCGACAGTCCGCAAAGTCTGACCTCCGCGTTCGCTGCGGTTCAGTCTTTCCCCACGCAGTCAGAAACACTTACCACGGATGTCCACGGATCTACACGGATAATGAGGAAGCATCCGTGAGAATCCGTGTCAATCCGTGGTAGGTGTTTGAAGCTATGGAATGATGAGACTGCTTCCCGCGCCCGCCGGCTCTTTCTCCGGGAACCGCGCCGCCAGGAAATCCAGGAACGCCCGCGATTTCGGCCGCCCCGACGTCCTTCCGTGCCCCATGCGCACGATGAACACCAGCACCGCCAGCACCTCGGAGTCGCGCAGGCTGGAGTAGCCGGCGTGCTGCGCCTCCATCTGCCGGTACTCGTCCAGCATCTTCTGCATCTCCGCGGCGATGGCCTGCTGCGGCAGGCTGGCGGTCTGCTCCTGCAGGTGCAGCCCGGAGCCGACCAGGGTCTCGTACTTGCGCACCAGCGCCGTGACCGCTCCGATGGCGTCACGGTCGTTCAGGCTGCGGTCGGCACGCGCCGACTTCACGATGGCGTAGGTCAGCCCCGCCACCAGCGGCTCGCGCCCGTAGATGAGCTGGCGCGGCACCTCCACGTGGGGGAACAACGCCGCCGCCTCCATCTCTTCCGCGCTGCGCGGACGCTCGTGCTCCCGCGCCTGCCGCAGGTAGACGCAGCTGGACGGGCAATCCAGGCTTACCTCGCGCTCTGTCCCGCAGCATTGCGGGCAGATCTTCCCGTGCACCGCCGGGCAGAAGCGCTTCTCTTTCCGCGTCTCGCAGATGGCGCAGCTCATTCCCTCCAGCCTACCAGCTTCCCCTTCTCCGTGTTCCTCTGTGTCCTAGGTGGTTATCTTTTCGTCTGGATCCATGCGTGTCCGTGCACTGCCTCAAAATCTGTGCAAATCCCCACCCCTCGCAAACCCGCATAAAAACTGGCTTCGGCGCGTGTCATTCCACCGGGCCTGTGGTATAAGATTGCTTCGGTTTGAGCAGCACTTCATAAACCGACACCCCGAAGGAGGAAGTTCGAATGGCATCAGGCATGACCAAGAGCCAACTTGTCCGTCACATGGCGGAGAAGCTCGAGACCAGCAACAAGACGGCGGCTGCGTTCCTCGAGAACCTCGCCGAGACCGCAATCAAGGAAACCAAGAAGAACGGCGTCTTCGTGCTGCCCGGCTTGGGCCGCCTGAAGAAGGTCCAGCGCAAGGCCCGCATGGGCCGCAACCCCCAGACCGGCGAGCCCATCAAGATCGCGGCCAAGACCACGGCGAAGTTCTATCTCGCCAAGGCCGTGAAGGATTCCATCGCTCCCAAGAAGTAGGCGTTGCCTGTTCCCCCGAAGCCGGCCCTCGCGGCCGGCTTTGCTTTTCTCGGCGCGGAGCGCCGAGTCCCCTGTCAGCGCCGCCTGAACCGCCTGGTCACCGCCCCCTTCCGGCAATCATCAGCGCCCTGCATCCGGCTCCAGATTCTGCGCTAGAATGTACGCGTGCACAGCCGCTTCACCACCATCATGACCATCGTGGCGGGGTACATCCTGCTGCTGGTGGTGGTGTGCCCGGCGACCCCGACACCGGTCGCCGTCTCCAAGGGCAAGCAGGTGGACATCGCTCTCGCCATCGCTCCCCTTCCGGTGGTCCCGGTCTCGGCGGTGCTGGTCCCCTCCGACCTGCCTGAGGATGTGGTCGCCGTTCCCGCTCCCGACCGGCTGGCGCTGACCTGCTCCCGCCTCTGCTAACTCACTCCTCTCGCTGACCTGGTCGCCGCTCGCTGCGGCGCTGATCCCATTACAGCCAAAGAGAGGAAGCCATGAGCATCCTGCATTCCGTCGTTTCCGCCTTCACCAGTCGCAACAGCGAACAGCGCCAGTGTCCCCACTGCCGCGCCACCCAGAAGGTCGCGGCCGCGCTGAAACACGACTCCGTCCCCTGCGCCGTCTGTGGCCAGCCCATTCCGCCCCGGAGGTGAGCCATGCACGCCGACATCATCTTCCAGATCGCCGTCGCCATCGTGGTCGCCACCGGCTTCGCCTTCCTGGCCAAGCTCACGCGCCAGCCCCTCATCCTCGCCTATGTCGCCGCCGGCGTGGTCGTCGGCCAGACCGAGGGGTTCGGCTGGGTGAACACCCACGACATCGAGCCCGTCTCCGAGCTGGGCTTGATCCTGCTGCTGTTCATGATCGGTCTGGAGATCGACCTTAAGAAGCTGCGCCAGGCGGGCGCCGCCGTGCTGGCCGCCGGCTTCGGCCAGTTCTTCATCTGTGT
>CAYTPH010000063.1:2619-11332 GCA_964439635.1 uncultured Terriglobales bacterium | reverse complement strand
GGCCGCTGGGACGCCGCCATCGCCGAGCTCGAGCCCGCCATCCAGAGCGCGCAGAAGTCGAAGGACTTGCGCAGCGAAGCCGCGCTCACCGCCGAGTTCGGCCGCGTGCTCGCCGAGCGTAACTTCTTCTTCCGCCGTGACCCGCACAAGGCGCTAAGCACCTTCGCGCGCGCCGCCGCCCTCGCCCAGTCCGCCAACGACAAGCGAGCGCTCGCCGACGCCATCCACGGCCAGGGACGCATCCACTACTCCGAGCGCCTGGCCGGCACCGGCGACTGGGAGACCTCGCGCGCCCTCTTCCAGCGCGCCTTCGATCTCCGCCAGGAGACCGGCGACCAGCGGGGCCTGGCCGAGTCCTACTTCTTCCTCGGCCTCGTCCACCAGATGAAAAAGGAATACGGGCCCGCCATGGAGCTCTTCCAGAAGTCGCGCGCCCTCACCCTCGAGCTGGGCGACAAGGTGCAGCAGTCGTTCGCCGACCGCCACATCGGCTACATCCACGAAGTGCGCAAGGAGCTGGACCAGGCGGAGAAGTTCTACCTGAGCTCGCTCAAGCTGCGGGAAGAGACCGGGCTGGAGGTCGGCGTGCCCTTCGCCCTGGCGCTGCTGGCCGACTTCCGCACCAAGCACCGCGGCGACGCCGCGGGCGCCGTCGAGTTGCTGAAGCGCGCCGTGGCTGCCGCCGAGAAGTGCAACTCCGTCCGCGGCAAATTCCTGGCGGAGATGGCCCTGGGCCGCGCCTACCTGGAGAAAAAAGACTCGGACAACGCTCGCCTCTATACCGAGCGGGCCCTGGCCGGAGCGCAGGCCTTCGGACACCAGGAAGCCATGGACGAGGCCCGGCAACAGCTGGCGGAGATCGCCGGCACTACGCCCCCGGCGAACTGAAGGCCTGGATGGTCTCGTCGTCGATGCCCAGCTTGCGGCGGCCCTCTTCGCTGATGCGGCTGGGGTGCCAGGGCGGGTCCCACACCACCCGCACCTCCGCCTTCTCCACCCCGGGCATGTTCATCAGCGTGGTGCGGACGTCGCGGCTGATCTCGGCGTGCGACGGGCAGCCTTGCGCGGTCAGCGTCATCTCCACCGTCACCTCGCGCCCGTCGTGCACTTCCACGTTGTAGATCAGCCCCAGATCCACGATGTTCAGCGGGATCTCCGGGTCGTAGCAGAAGCGCAGCTTCTCCAGCACGTCATCCTTGGTCGGCATATCTCTATGATTGTAGCGAAATCGAGGCGCTCGAAGAGGCGCCTGCCTTTGAAAACATTCCGAGCGCAGCGAGGAAGCCCTACTCCCACGCAGCTTGGTAAGGGCAGGGCTCCCTCGCTCCGCTCGGGATGTTTAAGGAAGAGCGATTTGCCGTACGACCACTCGGTACTCGGTACAATCGGTCAAGTGCCCGCAAAGACGCGACCCTCGGCAAAGTTGCACATCCTGACCGCGCCCAACCTCTCCCGCCAGCGCTGGCTCCTGCACGGCTTCAGCACCCGCCCCGGCGGCCACTCCAAGCCCTACGGCGGCGCGCTGAACCTGGGCTACACCCGTCACGACGCCCGCCGCGCCGTCGAGCGCAACCGCGCCCTGTTCCTGAAGGCGCTGGGCGTTCCCCGCTGGCAGCTGGTCACCGCCCGGCAGATCCACTCCGACCATATCCGTCTTGTCGAACACGCGCCCGAGCACCCGCTCCCCGGCGACGGCCTCATCACCGCTACCCCCGGCCTGCTGCTCGCCGTGCAGGCGGCCGACTGCCTCCCAGTCCTGCTCGCCGACCCCCGCCGCCGCGCCGTCGGCGCCTTCCACGCCGGTTGGCGCGGGACGGTGAAGCGCCTCGTAGAAAAAGGTGTGGGTGCCATGCGCCAAGCCTTCGGCAGCCGGCCCCAGGACCTGGTGGCCGCCATCGGCCCCGGCATCGGCCCCTGCTGCTACGCCGTCGGCGACGAGGTCCGCGACCAGTTCCACTCCCAGTTCGCCTACGCCGCCGACCTCTTCCACGAGGTCGAGGTCCCCGACCCCGTCCGCGAGAAGTACCCGCTACTCTTCCTTACCGCCCGCGCCCCCGGCCACGGCCCCGTCGGCAAGGAGCTCCACCTCGACCTCGGCAGGGCCCTCCGCCGTCAACTCCTGGACGCCGGCGTCCCCGCCCGCAACCTCTCCGCCCTGGCTCGCTGCACCGCCTGCGACACCCGTACCTTCTTCTCCCACCGCGCAGAGAAGGGTTTGACGGGAAGGATGATGGCGGTGATTGGAATCCGGTGACGGTGTGGCCGCGGGTCTCTGACCCGCGGCGGCGGGGCCGAACGGCCCGCAAGTGGCGCTGACGCACGAAGGCCCGGGTCGCAGACCCGGGCCCACACTATTCCTTCCTGGTCTACTGCGCTGCCGGCTGCCCCGACCCGGTGTTGACCAGGTCCTTTAACTCCTTGCTGGGCTTGAAGAAGGGGATCTTCTTGGCCGGGACCTCGACCTTATCGCCGGTCTTGGGGTTGCGCCCGATGCGCGGCTTGCGCTGCCGGGTGCGGAAGCTGCCGAACCCGCGGATCTCGATCTTGTCCCCCGCCCGCAGCGAGTGCACGATGCTGTCGAAGATGGTCTCCACGATCACCTCGCTGTCCTTGCGGGTCAGCTCCACCTGGCGCGACACCTCTTCGATCAGATCGGCTTTGGTCATGGCAGGTCCTTTGTGTGGATTCGGACGGGCTATCTTACACAAAACCCGGGGGTTCGCCGCAAGGACATAAACCAGCTACTAGCTATTAGCCGTTAGCCTTTAGCCAAACCTACTTCCACAGGTAGAAGAATCCGGGGTGTTCCTGGAGGAGCATCGTCCGGTCGGGGATGATCTTCGACACATCCCCGAACAGCAGGTCGAGCAGCGTCCGGCGGTCTTTGTAGGGCCGCACCAGCGTGGGCTCGCCCTTGATGCCGACCTCCTTGGCGGTCTGCTCCACCGCCGTCTGGAAGTCGCCCAGCTGGTCCACCAGCTTCATGTTCAGGGCCTGCTCGCCGGTCCAGACCTTGCCGTCGGCGATGCCGCGGATCTCCTCCGGCTTCATCTTCCGCCCCGCCGCCACTGCGTTGATGAACTGGGTGTGCAGGTCATCGATGATGCTCTGCAGGTACGCCCGCTCCGCCTCGGTCATCTCCCGCGCCGGGTTGCCGGTGTCCTTGAACGCGCCTGCCTTGAAGGTGACGTCCTTGAGCTTGGCCCACTTGAGCAGGTCGCCGTAGTTCACCCAGTTGGCGATCACCCCGATGGATCCCACGATGCTGCCGTGGTTGGCGTAGATCCTGTCGCTGGCGGTGGCGATGTAGTAGCCGCCGCTGGCTCCCACCGTCTCGATCGAGGTCACGATCCGCTTCTTCTTTTTCTCGCGGATGCGCTTCACCGCCTCGTAGATCTCTTCCGACGCGGCCACGCCCCCGCCCGGCGTGTTCATGTGCAGGATGATGGCCTTGATGGAGTCGTCGTCGCCGTACTGCTTCAGGTGCTTGACCACCTCCTGCGGCTCCAGCAGCACGCCCTCGATGTCCACCACCGCGATCTTCTCGCCAAAGCGCGCGAAGCCGTCGGTCTGGCGGTCCGACTTCATGGCCACGTACACCAGGGTGAACACCGCCGCCAGGAACAGGAAGAAGGCCCCGCCGCCGATCACCACCCACAGCAACGTGCGCGAGCGTCCGTCGTCAGCCATAAGAAGCCGATAGTGTAGCACCGGCCGGCGCCGTCAATCATTGCGCCGGTCCCAGCAGGATTCTCCCCGCGGAGCAGGCGACAACTCACCACGGATCACCACGGATACTCACGGACAAAGAAGAAGGAATCGGTGTAGATCCGTGGCAATCCGTGGCTGGTTCTTGACTTCCTTTCTCCGTGTCTCCGTGTCTCCGTGGTAGGTTCTTAGTTTCTGCGCTACCCGGGAGCACCTGGTTTATACTGCCGCCGTTTTCTACCAGAACCCCGAGGTGTCCCATGGCCTTCTGCACTTCCTGCGGCGCCACCATCGCCGACCACGCCCAGTTCTGCACTTCCTGCGGCGCCAAGTCTGCGGCTCCCGTCTCCCCCGGCGGCGGGGCTGCCGCCGCGCCCGCCCCCGCCTCTCAGGGCAGCGGGAACGCGCTCAAGATCATCCTCATCGTCATCGGCTCGGTCGTCCTCATCGGCATCCTGGCGACGGCGGCCGTCACCATCTTCATCGGCAAGAAGATCCACGACGCCGGCGTCGGCGTGGTGGAGAAGGAGGGCGAGGCCAAGATCAGCCTGCCCGGGGTCAACATCGAGACCACCCAGGACGAGGGCAAGGTCGCCAAGGACCTCGGCATCGACCTCTATCCTGGCGCCACCATGGCGCAGGGCGCCGGCGCCATGCAGTTCGGCAACATGAGCGCCACCAACGCCGTCTTCGAGACCGACGACTCCCCCGAGCAGGTGGCCGCCTTCTACCGCGAGCGCCTGCCCGGCGCCCACTACACCGCCGCCCAGGGCACTCACACCATCATCGGCCGCGAGGGCGACGACATGATCACCGTCCACGTGGAGCAGCAGGACGGCAAGACCCGCATCACCCTCGCCCGCACCAGCGGCATGGAAACCAACTGATCGCACACACCAAGGCGCGGGCCGCGGCCCGCGCCTGCTTTGTTTCTCTGCGTCCTCCGTGGCGGTGGTTCGCTGGGAACTCGGCGGGGTTGATCCGTGTAGATCCGTAGCAATCCGTGGGATCCGTGGCAAGTCTTTCTCTGCGTCCTTTGCGCCGGTGTCCTCTGCGTCCTCTGCGGTTTGATCTTTTCTTTGCCCCTCGCAACTACCGCCGCAACCACCACGCCAACCCCGCAACCGCCGCAATCCCCAACCCCACGACCACCGGACTCACTCTCGCCGGCCTCTCCGGACGGACCTCTTCACCCGTCATCGCCATCCGCATCACTTCCGCCAGGTGCACCGCCCGCCGCCCGGTCAGATCTTCGATCTGCTGCCGGCAACTGAACCCATCGGCAATAACGATCGTATCCGGATCCGCCCCACGCACCGCCGGCAACAACACCCGCTCCCCGCACGCCACCGACACCTCGTAATGCCCGCGCTCGAACCCGAACCCGCCCGCCATCCCGCAACACCCGGAATCCAGGATCTCGTGCTCCAGCCCGATGCGCTTCAGCAGCTTCTCTTCATCTCCGAACCCGATCACCGCCTTGTGATGACAATGCCCGTGCACCACCGCCTTCCGCCGCAACTGCGGCACCTTCACCGCCCGCTTCTCCAGGAACTCGGAGAACAGGAAAGTCTGCGCGGCCAGCCTGCGCGCCAGATCGTTCTCCGGCATCAGCCGCGGCATCTCGTCGCGGAACACCGCCACGCAGCTTGGTTCCAGCCCCACCACCGGCGTTCCCGCCAGGATGTCATCCTTAAGCGCCTCCAGGATCTCTTCCAGCATCCGCCGCGCCGTGGCCAGCATCCCGAAGTCGTACAGCGGACGCCCGCAGCACAGCGCCTGGCGCGGCACCGTGACTTGATACCCCAGCGCCTCCAGCACTTCCGTTGCGGCGGCGGCGGATTCCGGGTGGAAATGATTGTTGAACGTGTCCGGCCACAGGATCACCCGCTCGGCGCCCAGATTCCGCGGCTCCCTCCGCCGGAACCACTGCTTGAAGGTCTGCGGAGCGAATTGCGGGATGGACCGCTGCGGCGCGATCCCCGCTGCCCGCTTCATCATCCCGCTCAGCCCGGGGGTGCTGCTCAGCAGGTTCGCCAGTCCCGGCGCCACCGACGCCGCCCGCGCCCACCAGTGGATCAGCCCCATGGCATACGCCGCCGGCGGCCGCACCCGCCCCTCGTAGTAGTGCGCCAGGAACTCGGCCTTGTAGGTGGCCATGTCCACGTGCACCGGGCACTCTTCTTTGCAACCCTTGCACGACAGGCAGAGGTCGAGCGCCTCCTTCACCGCCTCGCTCTTCCACCCGCCGGTGAGCGGATCGCCTTGCAGCATCTCGAACAGCAGGTGCCCGCGGCCGCGCGTCGAGTGCCTCTCCTCGCGAGTGACCATGTAGCTCGGGCACATCGTTCCGCCGCCATCGCGCCGGCACTTGCCCACCCCCACGCAGCGCAGCGCCGCTCCGGCGAAGCCATCGTGCTCTTCCGGATAATGGAAGTGCGTCTTCAGCCGCGGCGGATCGTAGCCCGCCCCCAGCCTCAGGTTCTCGTCCAGGCGATACGGCTCCACCACCTTCCCCGGATTCATCTTCCACTCCGGGTCCCAGATGGCCTTGAACTCGCGGAACGCCTCCACCAGCTCCGGCCCGAACATCTTGGGCAGCAGCTCCGCCCGCGATTGCCCGTCGCCGTGCTCTCCCGAGAGCGACCCGCCGTAGCGCACCACCAGGTCCGCCGCCTCCTCCACGTACGAGCGGTACTTGCGGATCCCCTCCGCCGAGGTCAGGTCGAAGTTGTTGCGGGTGTGGACGCAGGCGTGCCCGAAGTGTCCGTAGAGCGAGCCCTTGTACCCATATTTCTGCATCAGCGCGGTCAGCTCGCGCAGGTAACCGCCGAGCTTGCCCGGACGGACCGCCGAATCCTCCCATCCCTCCCAGTTGTGCGGCTCGCCCGGCACCACCGCCGTCGCTCCCAGCGCCGATTCGCGGATCTCCCACACCCGCTTCTGCTCGCGCTTCTCCACGAACAGCCGCGACGACACCGCGCCCACTCGCCCTGCGGCCTCCACCAGCTTCTGCGCGGCGCCTTTGGCGTCGCCCTCGCTGTCCGCGCCGAACTCCACCAGCAGCCAGCCGCGCCCCTCCGGCAGCAGCTCGATGTTGGCCTTGTTCAGCCCGGTCTTCTTCATCTGCGAGACCAGGACCTCGTCCACGCCCTCCAGCCCGATCGGCCCGAAGCCCATCACCTCGGGAATGTGGTCCGCCGCCACATACACGTCCGGATACCCCAGCACCGCCAGCACCCGGTGCTGCGGGCTGGGCACCAGCCGCAGCTTGGCCTCCAGGACGGTGACGCAGGTCCCCTCCGTGCCCACCAGCGCTTTGGCCACGTGGAATCCCTGTTCGGGCAGCAGCGCGTCCAGGTTGTAGCCGGAGACCCGCCGTGGGATGTCGGGATAGCGCTGGCGGATCAGCTGGGCGTAGCGGTCGCGCAGCGACTTCAGCCCGCCGTAGATCTGGCCTTCGCGACCGCCCTGGCGGATCTTGCTTTCCAGCTCCGCCTCGCTGGTCGCTCCCACCCGCAGCCGCGTGCCGTCGTAGAGCAGCACGTCCAGCTCCTCCACGTTGTCCACCGTCTTGCCCGCCATGATGGAGTGCACCCCGCAGGAGTTGTTGCCGATCATGCCGCCCAGGGTGCAGCGGTCGTGGGTGGCGGGATCGGGGCCGAAGGTCAGCTGATGGCGCTCGGCGTCGCTGCGCAGCCGGTCGAGCACCGTCCCCGGCTGCACCCGCGCCACCCGCCGCCCGGCATCGATCTCCAGCACGCGGTGCAGGTACTTGGAGAAATCCATCACCACGGCGACGTTGCAGCACTGCCCCGCCAGGCTGGTGCCGCCGCCGCGGGAGAGCACCGGCGCGCCGTGCCGCCGGCAGGCCGCCACTGTCTCCATCACGTCCTCGAGGCTCCGCGGCACCACCACCCCGATCGGCACCTGGCGGTAGTTGGACCCGTCGGTCGCGTACAGGGCGCGGCTGCCGGCATCGAACCGCACCTCGCCGGCGATCCGCGCGCGCAGCTCCGCCGCCAGCTCTTCCGCCTGCTCGCGCGAGACACGCCGCTCCCGCCAGCTCCCCGCCGCCGCGATCTCCACCAGCTCGCTCATGGCTTTCAAACTACCTGCCGCCGCGCTCCGCCGATGTGCCCATCATCACACTTCTTGGGGCCCCCCACCCAAGCCCTCTTTTGGCTTCGGGAGAGACTGTAAGGGACGACCGCACAGGCGAGGGACGGGAGTCCCTCGCCCCGCACCGCGACTTCCTGCAACCTTTCCCCGCCTCCCTCGTCCATTTGACACGGGTCCTCGCCCGTCCTAAAGTAAGTGATTACTTACATGGCCACCGCCCGCGTCCGTTTCCGTGCCCCCGACCGCCGCCTGCAGATCCTGGAGGTCGCGACCCGGCTCTTCGCCCGCCAGGGTTTTAGCGGCACCACCACCCGCCAGATCGCCGACGCCGCCGCGGTCAACGAAGCCCTTATCTTCCGCCACTTCCCCAGCAAGGAAGAACTCTACTGGGCGGTCATCGACGAGAAGACACGCTCCTCCGCTACCACCGCCCAGATGCGTGCCCGCCTCGATTCCAACGCCACTGACCGCCAGGTCTTCGCCGCCATCGCCGAGGATCTTTTGCGCGCCCGCCGCCAGGACTCCACCATCACCCGCCTCATGCTCTACTCGGCGCTGGAGGACCACGGCCTCGCTGACCGCTTCTTCCGCACCCGCGTCGCTCAGTATTACGAGCTGCTCGCCGAGCACATCCGCAAGCGCACCGCCGCCGGCGCCTTCCGCAAGGTAGACCCGGTGCTGGCCGCCCGCGGCTTCCTCGGCATGATCGTCTACCACTTCCTGGTGCAGGAACTCTTCGGCGGCAAGACCTACAAGGAATACGACGACCGCCAGGTCAGCGAAGTCCTCGCCGACATCTGGCTGCAGGGGATGGTCTCCCACCCCTCGCACAACGGCAACGGCCACCACAACGGACACAAGAAGAACGGCAAGAAACGATGAA
>CAYTPH010000063.1:0-2519 GCA_964439635.1 uncultured Terriglobales bacterium | reverse complement strand
CACAACGGCAACGGCCACCACAACGGACACAAGAAGAACGGCAAGAAACGATGAACCCATTCCGCACTCATTCCGCCACTCTCGCCCTGCTCGCCGCTGCCGCGCTGGCCGGCTGTTCCGCCGATAAGGCCCAGTCCGCCGCTCCGGTCGCCGTTCCCGTGGTCATCGCCACGGTCGAACAGCGCACCGTGCCCGTGGAGGTCCGCGCCATCGGCAACGTGGAAGCGCTCTCCACCGTCGGCATCAAGTCGCAGATCACCGCCGAGCTGGTGGGGGTGCACTTCACCGAAGGCCAGGACGTCGCCAAGGGCCAGCTCCTGTTCACCTTCGACCGCCGCCCCATCGAGGCCGAGCTGAAGCGCGCCGAGGGCACTCTCGCCAAGGACCTCGCCCAGCTCAAGAACGCCGAGGTCCAGGCCGCCCGCTACGCCAAGCTGGTCGAAGAAGGCGTGGTCGCCCGCGAGCAGTACGACCAGATCCAGTCCAACGCCGAGGCTCTGCGCGCCGCCGTCGAGGCCGACCGCGCCCAGGTCGACTTCCAGAAGGTGCAACTCACCTACACCTCCATTCACGCGTCCGTGAGTGGCCGCACCGGCGACCTCAAGGTCCACCAGGGCAACATCGTCAAGGCCAATGCCGACGACCCCATGCTCACCATCAACCAGGTCGAGCCCATCAACGTCGCCTTCTCCGTCCCTCAGCAGGAACTCCCGGACGTCAAGCGCTACATGCAGTCCGGCCAGCTCAAGGTGGACGCCGTGCTCCCCAACGGGGACCGCGCCGCCGCCGGCAAACTCACCTTCGTGGACAACGCCGTCGACCTCGCCACCGGCACCATCAAGCTCAAGGGCACTTTCCCCAACCAGGACCGCCGCCTCTGGCCCGGCCAGTTCGTCAACGTGGTGCTCACCCTCCACGAGCAGCCCGACGCCATCACCGTACCCGCGCAGGCGGTGCAGACCGGCCAGCAGGGCCAGTTCGTCTTCGTCGTCAAGCCCGACCTGACCGCCGAGTCCCGCCCCGTCACCGTCGGCCGCAACATCAACGGCCTGGTCGTCATCGAGAAGGGCCTGCAGTCCGGCGAGAAGGTGGTCACCGACGGCCAGCTCCGCCTCGTTCCTGGCGCCAAAGTCGAGCCTAAGAATCCGGTGGAGGCGGCGCAGTCGTGAACATCGCTGAGCTCTTCATCCGCCGGCCCGTCACCACCACGCTGCTGATGGCGGCCATCCTCATCTTCGGCGTGATGGGCTACCAGCTGCTGCCCGTCAGCGACCTGCCCAACGTGGATTATCCCTTCATCGTGGTCAACGCCAGCCTGCCCGGCGCCACTCCCGAGACCATGGCCTCCTCCGTGGCCCTGCCGCTGGAGCGCCAGTTCTCCACCATCGCCGGCCTGGACTCGATGAACTCCAGCAGCAACACCGGCTCCACCTCCATCACCCTGCAGTTCACCCTCGACCGCGACATCGACGCCGCCGCCCAGGACGTCCAGGCCATGATCTCCAAGGCCGCCCGCGAGCTGCCCCAGGACATGCCCTCGCCGCCCTCCTACCAGAAGGTGAACCCGGCCGACCAGCCCATCCTGTACATCTCCATGAACTCGCCCACGCTGCCGCTCTCCACCGTGCACGAGTTCGCCGAGACCACCGTCGCCCAGCGCATCTCCACCGTCTCGGGCGTCGCCCAGGTCTCCGTCTTCGGCGGCCAGAAGTACGCCGTCCGCGCCCAGCTCGACCCCCGCGCCCTCGCCATCCGCCAGGTCGGCATCGACGAAGTCACCGACGCCATCCGCTCCGGCAACGTCAACCTCCCGACGGGGACGCTGTATGGGCAGCACCAGGCCTTCCAGGTGCAAGCCAACGGGCAACTGACGAGCGCGGCGGAATACAAGCCACTGATCGTCGCCTACCGCAGCGGCTCGCCGGTGCGGCTGGAGGACGTGGCCGCGGTCACCGACAGCGTGGAGAACGACAAGGTCGCCAACTGGTTCAACAACGCCCAGGGCTCGCCCCGCTCCATCGTGCTGGCGGTGCAGCGCCAGCCCGGCACCAATACCGTCGAGGTGGTGGACCGCATCAAGCAGCTCCTGCCCACCTTCCGTGCCCAGATGCCCGCCTCGGTCAACCTGGTGCTGCTCTACGACCGCTCCCAGTCCATCCGCGAGTCGGTGCACGACGTGAAGTTCACCCTGGTGCTGACCATCGCCCTGGTCATCATGGTGATCTTCCTGTTCCTGCGGAACCTGTCGGCCACGGTCATCCCCAGCCTGGCCGTACCCATGTCCATCGTGGGCACCTTCGCCGCCATGTACCTGATGGACTTCTCGCTCGACAACATGAGCCTGATGGCGCTGACCCTCTCCGTTGGCTTCGTGGTCGACGATGCCATCGTCATGCTGGAGAACATCGTGCGCCACATGGAGGGCGGCGAGCGGCCCTTCGAGGCCGCCGTGCGCGGCTCCCGCGAGATCGGCTTCACCATCCTGTCCATGACCATCTCGCTGGCCGCGGTATTCATCC